>CAKZKB010000701.1 GCA_937121005.1 uncultured cyanobacterium
CCTCGCCAAACAGTTGGGATCGAGCAACCCGCTCAACAATGCCAGAGCCGCCGCCAACGCTTTATCTTCCTTGCGTACTTTTGCTGACATCGCCGAAGAGCGCGACATTCCCATTCAACAACTGATCGGCTAGATACGCGATCGTTCTGGAGAGTTCGGGAGCAAGATGCTCCCACTACCCAAACGGAAAGCCGATCGTGAGGTATTGGTATCGAACCTTATACCTCAAGGGCGAACGCCGTTCGCCCCTACAAACCTAATCCCTAACACCTAACCCCTAATACCTCAACATGAGACTATCAGACGTTCGACCGCAAACTGGAGCCAAAAAACGCCGCCGTCGCGTCGGTCGCGGCATTGCTGCCGGCCAGGGCGCGAGTTGCGGAAAAGGAATGCGCGGGCAAAAATCGCGATCGGGAAGCGGTACGCGACCCGGCTTTGAAGGGGGACAACTGCCCTTGTACCTGCGGGTTCCCAAACTGAAACACTTTACGGTGGTCAACCCCAAGCATTACACTGTCGTTAATGTCGGCAAACTCAACGATCTCGATGCCAACAGCGAAGTGACCTTAAGTTCTCTCATCGCTGCCGGGATCCTGACTGCCGACGACGGCCCGTTAAAAGTGTTGGGCGACGGAGAAATCAACGTGGCGCTGACAGTGAAAGCAGCCGCCTTTACCAAGAGCGCCCGCGCCAAAATTGAAGCAGCTGGCGGTACGTGCGAAATCGTCGATCGCCGCGCCAAAGCTACAACGGAGTCCGAGACCGAATCCGCATAGAGAGAGGCCCCTATGGTTGTCAGTCGAGAAAAAAATCCCACGGCCCAAGAAACCTTTATGCAAATGGCGAAGGCGGCGGGCCTGCGCCAACGCTTGCTGATTACCGTGGGGCTGTTAATTTTAGTCCGGTTGGGGATTTACATTCCCGTACCGGGTATCAACCGCCAAGCCTTCGCCGCCGCCATTGAAAACGCGCCGTTTATCGGCTTTTTAGATTTGTTTTCTGGAGGCGGTTTGCGTACCCTGGGGATTTTTGCCCTGGGGATTTTGCCGTATATCAACGCTTCGATTATCATGCAGTTGATGACGGCGGCCCTGCCTTCGTTAGAAGACTTGCAGAAAAACGAAGGGGAAGCCGGACGGCGCAAAATTTCTCAGATTACCCGCTACGTGGCCCTGGGATGGGCTTGCATCCAAAGTACGGGGATCGCGCTGTGGGTGTGGAACGTGCCTGGAGCCGTGCCGCCGGGGGGGACGTTCTGGATCTTCGCGATTAAGATGGTACTGGCGATCGTCGCCGGATCCATGTTCGTGATGTGGGTGTCGGAGTTGATTACCGATCGCGGTGTGGGAAATGGCGCGTCGTTGCTGATTTTCGTCAACATTGTGGCAGTTTTGCCGCGATCGCTCAAAGATACGTTTGAATTTACTCAGACCAACCAATCGGCAGTGGGGCCGGTGATTTTGCTGGTCGGCGTGTTCTTAGTGACGATCGTCGGCATTGTCTTCGTGCAAGAAGGGTCTCGCCGCATTCCCATCGTTTACGCCCGCCGCCAAGTGGGGCGCAACGCCACCCGTCGCGAGGGCATGAGTTATTTACCCCTGCGCCTCAACCAAGGCGGGGTGATGCCGATTATTTTCGCATCGGCGGTACTGTTTTTGCCTCTGTCATTGAGCACGGCGATCGGTACGCCGGATAACGAGACCCTGCGGAACGTCTTGGTGGGCTTGCAAACGGCTTTGGCTCCCAACCAACCCCTCTACGTGGTGGTGTATTTGTTGCTGATTGTCTTTTTCAGCTACTTCTACGCTTCGCTGATTGTTAACCCGGTGGACTTGTCGCAAAACCTGAAAAAAATGGGGGCCAGCATCCCCGGTATTCGGCCGGGACGGGCTACCAGCGAATACATCGAGCGGGTGTTGAATCGCTTGACGTTCTTGGGCGCAATTTTCTTAGGTATGGTGGCGATCGTCCCCACTGCCGTCGAAAGTGCCACCCGCGTTCCCACGTTTCAAGGGTTAGGAGCCACGTCGCTGCTAATCCTCGTGGGTGTGGCGATCGATACGGCCAAACAAATCCAAACCTACGTTATCTCCCAACGGTACGAAGGCATGGTTAAGCAGTAGTCATTAAAACATCCAATGCGAATGCAATCCTAATCAGCATTAGATGTAATTTTGAGAAAAGTTGGGGGCGTAGATTTTCTTCCCCCTGAACTTTTCAAGACCCAAGAATAATTTTGAATTTTGAATTTTGAATTTTGAATTGGAGCGTAGCGACCGAATGCGATTGATTTTTATGGGGCCGCCCGGAGCCGGGAAAGGGACGCAAGCCAAGCGTCTCTCGCAAGACTGGAACATTCC
This sequence comes from uncultured cyanobacterium, assembly GCA_937121005.1. Lineage (GTDB taxonomy): Bacteria > Cyanobacteriota > Cyanobacteriia > Cyanobacteriales > Geitlerinemataceae > CAKZKB01. Next base: position 2,364 of record CAKZKB010000701.1, read on the forward strand.
CCATATTTCGACTGGGGACATTTTACGCCAAGCGGTGGCCGAGAGAACCGAACTGGGGCAAAAAGCCAAATCCTATATGGATAAGGGCGATTTGGTTCCCGACGAGTTGATTTTGGGGATGATGCGCCAACGGCTAGGATGCGACGATGCTGCTCCCGGCTGGATTCTGGACGGATTTCCACGCAATGTGACCCAAGCGAAGTTCTTGCACGAGTTGCTTGAGGAAATGGGCCAGCACTGCGATCGCGTCGCGAACATTGACGTACCCGACGAGGAGATTGTGACTCGCGTGTTGGGGCGGGGGCGAGCCGACGATACGGAGGAAACCGTTCGCCACCGTTTGGAGGTGTACCGCCAGCAAACGCAGCCCTTGATTGAGTTTTACCAAGAACGTCAGTTGCTCACAAAAATTAATGGCAACGATGATATTGACGTGGTGACGGAGCGATTAAAGATGGCGCTCAAAGAAAGTCAATAGTGTCTTTTTTAGGGGTTGGTTGTGGGTTGAAGGTGCGATCGCAACTCCTCTAAACACTGTTCCAATTCGACGGTCAAAGTTCCCACTTTCGCCCAGTTTTCGGATCGGGCTTCTGTTTGAATGGCTTTGGCAATATCCGGTAGGGTTTGCAGGGCGGCGGTGCTGCTTGCCCCTTTAAGTTGGTGGGCAAAACTGACTGTTTCCGAGACATTTTTGGAGGTCGCAGCCGCTTTTAAATTGTCGATGTAGCGCGGAGCCGCATCGACGAAATCGCGCAAGATTTCCAGTTGAAACCCGCGATCGCGGCCGACAATTTCCGACAGGCGATCGAAGTTGACGAGGGCGGAGAGATCTCGGTTTGGGTTTGAGGAGTGGTTCGAGTTCATCCACTGCTCGATCGTCTTTTGCAAGCGATCGAAGTTAACGGGTTTGCTAATATAATCGTCCATGCCGGCTGCTAGACATTTTTCGCGATCGCCCGCGAGAGCGTGAGCAGTCATGGCAATGACAATGGTATGCTTTTTATCTCCTTCTTTTTGGCGCAATTGTTGGGTGGCAGTGTAGCCATCGAGAACGGGCATTTGACAGTCCATGAAGACGATATCGAAGTCTTCTTTTTCCAGGCGATCGAGGGCTTCTTGGCCATTTGTAGCACAGGCCGGCTCGGGATACCCCATTCGGGCCAGTTGCTTTACCACAATTTTACGATTGACCGGCGTATCGTCTACGAGTAGGATTCTAGCATCTTTACCGAGCTCGGTCTGTCCGTTATCGGTCTGTTTCGTGCCATTTTGAGGGGTCGAAACCGACGCAGACCAGCGATCGAGCAGTTGGAGAAGGCGATCGAAGTTGACGGGTTTGCTGATATAATCATCCATGCCCGCCGCTAGACATTTTTCGCGATCGCCCGTTAAGGCATTAGCGGTCATGGCAATCACGACGGTATGCTTTTTATCTCCTTCCTTTTGACGCAATTGTTGGGTGGCACTGTAGCCATCGAGAACGGGCATTTGGCAGTCCATTAAAACGATATCGAAATCTTCTTTTTCCAGGCGATCGAGAGCCTCTTTCCCATTAGTCGCACAGGCGGGTTCGGGATAGCCTAAAGAGAGCAAACGCTTGACGACAATTTTACGATTGACAGGCGTATCGTCTACAAGCAATATAGAGAGTTGTTTGGCATTGGACTCTTTGACTGTAGTCGAATCGCGATCGCCATTGACAATTAAGGGGCGATCGACGGTCGGTAACGACACGGTAAACCAGAATGTGGAACCTTCCCCGAAGGTACTGCGAACTCCAATTTTCCCATTCATTAAAGTGACAATTTGCTGGCAGATCGCCAACCCCAAACCCGTCCCGCCATACTTGCGCGTTGTGGACGCATCGACTTGCGAGAACGATTGAAACAGTTTTTCTTGTCCTTCCTGAGAAATACCAATTCCCGTATCGCGAACTTCAAATAAAACGGGGAATTGCCCGTTGGGAGAAGCTGCCTCATTTTCTAAAATTGCCCTTTTGAGAGTAATTGTCACCGAGCCTTGGCTGGTAAACTTGATGGCATTCCCAACTAAATTAATTAAAACTTGCTGAAGACGAGTCGGATCGCCCTTGACAAATTGAGGTACATCATCATCCCAATAACTATTGAGACCGATTCCTTTATCCTTCGCTTGCAGTTGCAGCAGACTTTTGACCTCTTTAATGCTTGCAAATAGATCGAACTCTACTGACTCTAGCTGCATCTTTCCCGCTTCTAACTTCGAGAAGTCGAGAATGTCGTTAATGAGTGTGAGTAAGTTTTTGCCGCAACTTCTGAGGGTTTTTAAATAATCCTTTTGCTCCGCATTTAATGGCGTATTTAGCAACAAATCGGTCATGCCGATGACCCCATTCATAGGAGTGCGGATTTCGTGACTCATATTGGCTAAAAACTCGCTCTTCGCTGCCGCCGCTTTCTCGGCTGCTAGCTTGGCAATTTCGGCATCTGTTTTCGCTGTCTGGAGTGCAGACGTGCGCTCCTTAACGCGACGTTCTAAAGTAGAAGAATAGCGCAGTAACTTATCGTTGGCATCTTGCAAGCGAGAAACATAGAAAAAGTTTGTCGCCGCGATCGTCGCCACCAAATTGGCTAGCCAAGGCGCGACAACGGGAACCAACCAACCCGACTGAAACGAAAAATAGGCGATCGCCGTTAAAATGACAGCGACAACCCCCACTTCTAGCATTGTTCCCAGCAACGCTACGATCTGTTGTTTCGTATTGCAAAACCGCAACCAAATCCAAGTGCCCCCAACCCCCAATGACGACCACACAAAAATCCAAACCCATTGAACCGGGTGCAACCAAACCCGAATTAAAGGACGACCTTCTAAAGCACCGCTCAACATTTGACTGGCGATGTTGGCATGAACCACAACTCCCGGCATTTGTGGCGGTTCTTGCGCGAACGTGGTACTATAAGGCGTATAGAAAAAATCGTTGAGACTGCGAGCCGTTGCCCCAATTAAAACGATGCGATCGCGAAACAACTCCGGGGGAAAGTCTCCGACAATGACATCCGTCATCTTCACCGTTAAAAACTTATCTTCCGTGCCGCGATAGTTAATTAAAACCTGATAGCCGCCAATATCGCGCTGGCGGTAACTCCCTTCTTTTCCCGTAAGTGGAATAAAAAGAGCTTTGCCGAGGCGCAAGTGCATTTTTCCCGGATTTTCACCGGCCGGTGCTAAACTAATTCCTTCTCGTTCTAAATACATTAACGCCAACATTGGCCCCAAACCGAGGCGATCGTTCCCGTCGGGATCTTCGGCTGACATCAAGGCCCGGCGCACTTTTCCGTCTGCGTCAGCCACGAGATCGGACATGGCCACGCGGCCCCGTTCGGCCAGGGCCGGAGGTGGGGCCACCGTACCACCGAGCAACTTTTCCACGCCGACGAGATTTTCCGTGTTCGCCATGACTTCATTGAGGCGATCGCTTCCGGGAAGAACGGGTAAGTCGCGGTACAGATCCAAACCGATGGCGGCGGGTTCGGCAGCCGAAATATTTTCAAGCAAGCGTGTTAGCATTCGATCGGTCATCGGCCACTGACCCGCCGCCACCACGTCCGGTTCGTCAATTTCGACGATAACGATGCGGGGATCGAGGGGAACGTCTTCTCGCCACTGAAACAGGCGATCGTGCACTCCCCATTCCAACAGTTGAATTCCCCCGATCGCATTCCCAGCGATCGCGATTCCCGCAGCCAGAGGAGCGGTAGCGAGCAGAGGCCAGCGAGTTTTCAACCAATGCCAGCAGCGATGGCGCAAGTCGGACATAGAGTTAGGAGCGAGAGATCGCAAGAATCGCCATATATCTTTAGTTATACCAATTGTGGGAGAGGTAGCTGCACTTCCCCTAAGCCGTTGGCGAGTTTCGAGGACGCAATTGGCAAGAGAACGAGGGTGTTTTGCATTATACGCAATACCGAGCTCGATAACAGCGCGATCGTGGTAAACTTGTCCGTAACTTCACTCAATATCGATATTGAAATGGATATTATTTTATGTCACGTGACTGCGGATTTCGATAGTCTGGGTGCGGCAGTGGGACTGGCTAAATTGTATCGCGGGTCGCGCATCGTACTTGCTGGCAGCGCTCACCCGACGGTGGAGCGATTTTTACGTTTGCATCGCGATGAATACCCCTTAGTCGAGCGGCGATCGGTGCATCCGCAGCGCATTCGTACCCTAATTGTTGCCGATTCCCAACGGCGCGATCGCTTTGGGAAAACGGCCGAATGGTTCGACTTACCCCAGTTAGAAAATGTAGTGCTTCTCGACCACCATCCGGGGCAAAAAAGCGATATTCCAGCCACGCAAATCGATATCGAGAATGTCGGCGCGACGACAACGTTGGTGGTAGAAAAGTTGCGATCGCAGCCAGTGGAATTAAACATCGCCGAAGCCACTGTGATGGCACTGGGAATCCATGTCGATACCGGATCGCTGACATTTGACAATGCCACTGCTAGAGACGCGATCGCCTTGGCGTGGCTGATGGAACGAGGGGCAAATTTAAGCGCTATTTCCGAATACGTGGAGCCGAGTTTGTCTGAAGGATTGCAAGACCTACTCTCGAAAGCGATGGAGGCGATCGAGACAGAGGTTGTCGCAGGTAAAACCATCGCTTGGGTGACGCTACAAACCGATGACTACGTGCCCGGTTTGTCCAGTTTGACTTCGCGGTTGCTGGATCTGACGGATAGCGATGCGCTGTTGCTTGCCAACCAGTACGATCGCGCCGAAAAACAGCAAGTCAGTCTCATCGGTCGATCGCGAATTGACAGCACCGATCTCAACCAATTATTTCAGGAAATCGGCGGCGGCGGCCATCCCAAAGCAGCCTCGGCGCAACTCAAAGATGTCCGTGCTGACAACATTTTACCCCAATTGGTTCGCGATTTCAAAAAACAGATTCCCCAACCGCCAACGGCGCGAGAGTTGATGTCGTCTCCGGTGCGTACCATTCGCCCGGAAACTAGCATCGCAGCGGCCCATCGAATCCTTTTGCGCTACGGACATTCGGGACTTTCTGTAGTTAACGAAGATGACAAGTTGACGGGAGTGATTTCGCGACGCGATCTCGATATTGCCCTGCATCACGGCTTCAGCCACGCACCCGTTAAAGGCTACATGACTACTCATCTTAAGACCATTTCTCCAGAAACAACCCTACCCGAAATCGAGCACTTAATGGTGACTTACGATATCGGTCGGCTTCCCGTTCTCGACGATGGCGAACTGGTTGGCATCGTTACTCGTACTGATGTCCTGCGGGAACTGCACCGCGATCGTCCTCGAGAATCTGGAATCGATCTTCAAAAAAATACACCGTTTTGCCCCGTTATTTCCATTCGCGATCGCCTCCAACCCCAACTCTCCCAACTGCTCGATCGCGCGGCCGAAGAAGCAGAAAAACGAGGCTGGCATCTCTATCTGGTTGGTGGCGGAGTGCGCGATTTACTCCTCGCCGAAACTAATGAGGAACGAGTTAGCATTACCGACATCGATCTAGTCGTCGATGGCTTCCATAAAGCCGCGATCGTCGGTGCGGGAGTCTCCCTCGCCAAAGCCTTACAATCGGAATATAAAAATTGTCGCTTAGAAGTACACGGACAATTCCAAACCGCCGCCTTACTCTGGCACAACGATCCCCAATTCGACTCGCTGTGGATCGATATTGCCACTGCGAGAACCGAATTTTATCCCTATCCCGCCGCCAACCCAGAAGTCGAGGCCAGTTCCATTCGTCAAGACCTCTACCGTCGCGATTTTACCATCAATGCTCTCGCCTTGCGCTTGAGCGAACCGCGCGGCGGCGAACTGTTAGATTACTTTGGTGGGTTTCTCGATTTGCAAGAACGCCAAATTCGCGTTCTTCACAGTAACAGCTTTATCGAAGATCCGACCCGAATTTATCGCGCCGTCCGCTTTGCAGTCCGGTTGAATTTTAAAATAGAAGCGCAAACCGAAGCCTATATTCGCCACGCGATCGCCAGTGGAGTCTACCAGCGATCGCAACAAGAAAATGCCAAAACTCCAGCCTTGCAAACGCGCCTGAAAAGCGAACTCAAATACATTTTACAAGCGCCATACTGGAAAAAAGCCGTGCAATTACTCGCCGATCTCGACGCGCTGGCTTGCATCCATCCCACGCTACAATTAGACGATCGCCTTTGGTGGCAATTGCGCCTCGTCGATCGCGCCTTGCATCGCTTTAATACCAATAATACCCTCGGCCATTGGCAAACGCTGCTAGAAGTGCTAATATCTAAATTGGAGCCACAGTATCGCCAGCGCGTCGCCGCCAACTTGCAACTGTCAGAAGACAGCATCGATCGCTTGGCGAATTTAGACCGCGATCGCCAACAATTGGAAGACGCACTTCCCGACAGGGAAAACCCCAGCGCGATCGTCCGCGTGCTGCGCGATCGACCCTTACCCAGTTTAATTTTAATCGCCGCCAAAAGCGATCGTCCCGTGCGTCGGAAAATATGGCAGTATTTAACCCAGTGGAGTCAAGTCAAACCCATTTTAGACGGTAACGATCTTAAGAAGATGGGTTACAAACCCGGGCCGCAGTTTAAGACAATGCTCGACGATCTGCTAGCTGCCACTTTAGATGGAGATGTGCGCGATCGCGATGCTGCCAAAGAATTTATCGAGAGGGTTTACACCCAGTAGTAGCGATCGAGACGATCGCTCTACAAACCGTAAGGATTCAGGTATCGTAACTTAGGAATCACTTACGAGTCAAAGAAACCGAGTTTCTAGTGTATAGCATCTCCGGAAGCAGCCAATAGAGGTCTTCGAGAAAACTGTCTTTTATGTCAAATCTTTAAACTTCTCTACGGCAAAATCATATAATTGGCAATCAAGACTGTTGAGTTCTTTTACAGATTGTAACATCTCATCGGGGATCTCTTCAGTTTTCAGACGACCTTTGGCATGACGAGTAGAAATAATCGGCGCTCGCTCCCAACCTAATTTGGAACACAAAAATTTGACAGATTGCTCGTATTGCTCTGTAATGCCAAACCAGAATTCTGTTTCTAATCTGTGCTTGGCTGTCTCTAAAATGTATTTGGATGGAAGGCGATGATTGGGCAAAAGAAGATGCCCCCCAACAAATTTAGACTGCATATTTTGATATTTCTTTATTTGATAAAAACCAACGATGTCATTTTGCGTGGCATCTTCGTAATTAGGATGCTTGCGCCCCTTATACACCCCTTGGCAAAAGTAGTACCAGGAAATACAACGTTCAATCGGCTTTCGGAGAAAAGTAATGTATTGGGGTGATGAAAAACCGGAAAAAAGACCGATGCCATAGGGTACGTGACCCTTAATCAAAGTGTAACCGGAGAGATCCGAGGCTAAAAACGATCTCAACCCACTATTATAGTCAAATATAGTTTCTCCATTTGCTGAAGCGACTGTGAGGAATGAAGTCCCGGCTGTTTTAGGGATGTGAACGAATATTTTCATTTTTTTGTTCCTACTTCCAAAAGGGGAAATGTTAATCGATAATACCACATCTGAAGTCTTTTGTCAAATCGCGGCTAGATATTCCTTTAGATCGTCTAGGGAATTCATCTGCAAACTATCGATACTGAGCGTTTCGAGTTGTTCGAGAGAGAGGCGATCGAGGCTCGATTCGAGATCGTTGGGGGGATTGAAACACAGTGAATAGTCCTTGGTTTTATAGGCCAACTGTTTCAAAACAATGCGAATCGCTGCCTGACGACGAGCCTCAATTCTGGCTTGGCGAAGGCGTTCTTTGAAGTCTTCAAAGTCTTCAATCTCTTCATCTTCATCATCAGCTTGTTCGATGGGGACGATCGTCGCATTTTCAACGATCGTGTTTCCCAAACGGATATTGACATGAGCGTCGAACTCATTTTTTCCGTAAACTTCACCTTCGTACAGAACGACGACTCGCCAGAGTTTTAGGTCGTTTTCCCGTTCGTTAGAACTCATGTTAAATCGATATCTAAGTAGCTCGTTCCTTCAATAGTAGCAATTCCATTGTCGTCAAGCAAGATCTGTTTGTACTTTGTTGTCGCCCGATCCAACGCGATGAATAGTTGTAGGGGCAAAGCATTCACACCGAAAAATGGAGAAAATAGAGATCGACTCGCATCGTGAATGCTTCGCCATCTGGTAAGTTTAGGGGATGGGGAATAAAGGAGAGTTTTCATGGATGAACTTCAATCTGTTTTGATTTAGGTTCGGGAATGCGATCTCCAAATTCTTTAGCTGTATCGATCCACAACTGCATTGCCTCTTGAACGTTCGCTAATGCGCTTTCTGGCGTATTTCCATGTGCCATGCAACCGGGAAGTTCGGGGACTGAAGCGATGAAGATTCCGTCGCCTTCATCCCAGGAAATAACGATATCGTATTTGTACATTGCTTTTCATATTTTCCCATTGAGGTGATGAATTCAATTACAAATAGCAGTAGGGTGGGCAATGCCCACCCTACAAAAATGGGCTAGGCTCCGATCGCGGCTTGAAACGGTTGGCTGTCGCGAATGTTGGCAAAATCCGCATCCGATCGCGCCATATTGCGAGTATTGGGATTCAATTGTACCGCGCGGCGCAAACTTTCCACCGCCCGATCGCTGTCTCCTTTGAGGGCATAGCACCGGGCGCGATCGTACCAGATTGTCGCATTTTGGGGCTGTAAGGCTCCGGCGCGATCGTAACAGGAAATGGCTTCGTCGTAGCGCTCCATGCTCGAAAGTACCATACCGCGATCGCTCCAGAGGGTAGCATTTTTCTCGTCGATATTTAGTGCCTTATCGTAATACTCCAACGACTCGCTATACTGTCCCGACTCCGCCAGTTCTCGCGCCCGTTGCCAGTGATAGTCGAACAGTTCTTTGAGGTGTTCGCCGACACGATTTTGCAGTTGTAAAGACCCCTCAATGGTTTGGCGCGTATCTGCCATTACGTTCTGCATTGCCAGCGCCATCGACATCATTTCTTTGAGGTTGACATCCTCTTTTTTCGCCAGCGATCGCGAGTCGTTCGACTCCAATTCTGCCGAGATCGTATCCCGTCCGCTTGCCAATTTCAAAGATCCGCGTTCGAGGCGATCTTCAATTTCGTTGGTGACTTGAGACACCAAACTGCGGCGCATCAACCACAAGGCAGCAATGCCGATAATAATCAATAAAATCAGTACCAGCAGTAAAATATTCACCAAACTAAACGAGAAACCGACTTGCCGATCGACCGCGCGATCGACCTCTTCTCGTACCGCTTCTCGCAAGGCTGGAGAGTTTTCTAAACTCTCTTCTAACAAGTTTTGCGCTTCCACCGGAGCCGGAGCCACAGGTACGGGAGTCGGGGCGGGCACCGGAGCCGGAACCGGAGTCACCGCCGGAGCCGGAGCCGGAACGGGAGTCGGGGCGGGGGTTTGGGCGCGTCCCGGAGCCACCGCGACAAACAGGGAAGAAAGGGCGAAAACAAGGCGATATTGGAATTTCATGGCGTGGGGTTCCCGTCGATCGTCTGTTGAAATCGTTCGTCGTCGCGAAAAGCATCGAACGCAGGCTCGTTGGCAGTGCGCTCGCGATAAACGGGGGCCAAATCGATCGCCCGTTGCAGGCTTTCCAGACTTAGAGACATATTACCCTGCAACGCATGAGCGCGGGCTTTGTTATACCAAATTTCGGGATCGTTGGGCTGAATTTGGGCCGCGCGATCGAAGGATCCTAACGCCGCTTCGTACTGTCCGGCGGCTAACTCGGCCGTACCGCGATCGCGCCAAGCCGGGTGGAGGTTGGGTTGCAGTTCCACCGAACGCTCGAAGGACTTCACTGCTTCGTCGTAGCGCTCGGCCAGAGCAAAGGCTCGGCCGCGATTGTACCAGGCTTCGGCGTAGTCGGCCTTGATTTTTAGGGCCCGGTTGTAGGAACTCACGGCTTCCTTGAGGTTGTCGAGTTCCATACACGCCAACCCCCGGTTGTGCCAAGCCTCGGCGTAGTCGGGTTTGAGCTTCACGGCGCGATCGTAGCACTCGAGGGCTTCGGTGACGCGATCGAGCTTTACCAAGCTGCCCGCTTTGTTGTTCCAGGCTTCGGCGTAGTCGGGTTTGAGTTGGATCGCCCGTTCGTAGGAGGCGATCGCTTCTTCGTATTTGTTGAGGTGAAAGAAAGCACTGCCGCGATTGCTCCAAGCCTGATGGTAGCCCGGATCCATCTGAATCGCCAGATCGTAGTTGGCGATCGCCTGTTGGTAGTCTCCCTGGAAAAACAAGGCGTTCCCCTGCTTGCAACAATCTTGCGGCGTGGGTTGGGTTGGCGGTTTCCCGTTGCTGGGGGCTTCCTCTGTCGCTGGCGGTTTGCCGTTGCTGGTGGGTTGTCCGCTTTCAGCCTGGGAAGGGGGAAGTGACGGCGGTGGCGGTGGCGGTGGGGGAGGCGGTAGGGCAGTGGTTTCGGTGGGGGGACGGTACGATCGCACTGCGTCGAGGGTGGTTCTGGCTTCGGCGAGGAGGGTTTCGAGCTCCGTAACCGCATCGAGTTTGAGAGACTCGAGGTCGCTGCTGTAGCGATCGGCTCGCTTTTCGATTTTATCGAGCAGCAGCCAAATTGCCAGCGCCCCGAAAAAGGGTAACAATGCCAGAAGCACGAACAGTGCCGTCAAGGGCGGGGAAACGCGATCGAAGACGCGATCGACCTCCACTTCGACGCTATCCTCGACCAGTTCGCGCACTCGTTCCTCGACGGGGGGAGTGGTTTGGGCAACCCCCCGCCCCGTCGTTGCCAGCACTGCTGCCAGTACCGTCGCTGTTGCTAGCTTACCGATGTTCATCGCGATCGCTACTTGGGAAATATCGGTTTATATTAGAGGGCGATCGCATTTTTCGCAACCTCCGGGGATCCATAGACGATGCAACCTTACTTTCACGACAAACCGGGCAGCGCTCCTGGAACCCTGGTGTTTGAATCCGAAGCACCGGCCGCTATTGTTAATTTACTCGATTACGATCGCGATCGCTCTGTTTTTTTAGAAAATATCCCTCCCGAAAAGTGCAAGCCCTATTTAGAAACGCCGTCGGTGTCTTGGGTGCACGTTTGCGGTTTGGGGAACGAAGTCTTTTGGCAGCATATTGGCGAAGTGTTCGATTTGCATCCCCTGTTACTTGAAGATGTGGTTAACGTTCCCCAACGCCCGAAGGTAGAAGAATACGACGATCGCCTGTTAATTGTCGCCCGCCAAGTGGAAGTTACGGAAACGGGTTTCGACAGCCAGCAAGTTAGTTTGGTGTTAGGGCCTCAGTTTCTCATGTTAGTGTGCGAGCGCGATACTGGCGGCGGCTTCGAGTTGGTTCGCGACCAAATTCGCGCCCAAAAAGGGGCGATCTGCGCTCGCGGTGCGGACTATTTAGCCTATGCGTTACTCGATGCCATTATTGACGGCTTTTTTCCGGTGTTGGAACGGTACGGCGATCGCATCGAACGGTTAGAAGAAGAAATCATTTCCGATCCCAGTCCGAAAACCCTCAAGAAAGTCTATCGCGTTCGTCGGGAACTGTTGAACCTGCGGCGGACAATTTGGCCGCAACGCAGCGCGATTAATTCTTTGGAACGCAACCGCAGCGATTTGGTCAGTCGCGATGTAGAAATCTATTTGCGCGACTGTTACGATCACGCGATCCAAGTTCTCGACACCATCGAAACCTATCGCGAACTGGCTTCTAGTCTCATGGATGTTTATCTGTCATCTGTGAGCAATAAAATGAATGAAGTGATGAAAATCTTGACTGTGATTTCGACCATTTTTATTCCCTTAACCTTCGTGGCGGGGGTTTACGGCATGAACTTTAACCCCGATGCGTCTCCCTGGAATATGCCCGAGTTAAACTGGGCTTGGGGCTATCCCATTTGTTTGGGGGCAATGCTGGCGATCGCCTGCGGTCTAATTATCTTTTTCTGGAAGAAAGGCTGGTTCGAGACGATTTCTGGCTTGGAGGAAGATTCTCATCAATGAGCAATGAACAATGAGCAATGAGCAACCACAGATGAATAGGATAAACTCAGATACTGCAACCACAGATGAATAAGATAAACTCAGATGATTGTTCGGTAAAGGTGTTACTGCGGACAGGATGAATTCGGATTTCGATCGCAGATAAATAAGTCCTAAAATCTTGTTCGTTGATGCGTTGATGCGTTGTAAAGTTGGGTTTCATGCTTCCAACCTACACTCTAGAATTTGTTGGACGCGATCGAGTGCTTCTTCTCCAGGAATGAGTTCGACTTCACCGCGATCGACTTGTTCGACTCGCTTGCGAATTTCTGCGATATGAGATGGATCTATTTCCGGTTCCAAACTTTCCACGAGACGATCGACCAATTGCGCCCGAGACGCGATCGGTAGGGATAAGGCTTCTCTTACTAGGTCGTCGAGCGATCGCATAATAGGTTTCACATACTCCAATGACTAGGCATTCTAGCATATTTATCGACGTTGACTACTCTACACCTAAGTAACCGAACTTCGTTGTTCGTTGCCTCGTTGATGTGTTGTAGGAGGGTTTCAATCCCTGATAGGGATGTGGATAAAAAAAGCCGGATCACCTGGAGATCCGGACTTCTACCTTTCTGGTTTCAATCCCTGATAGGGATGTGGATAAAAAAAGCTCTCGCACCACTCTTAACAACGGAGTTGTAGTTGAGTTTCAATCCCTGATAGGGATGTGGATAAAAAAAGCGCTGGGCCTGTTCTCGAGCTTTAACGAGCTCGAGAACGTTTCAATCCCTGATAGGGATGTGGATAAAAAAAGGATACTTTTTCTGGCACACTGACCCCGTGGGTCGCAGGTTTCAATCCCTGATAGGGATGTGGATAAAAAAAGCCGGATGTATGGGAATACGGGTGCGCAACGCTACCCCACGGAGTTTCAATCCCTGATAGGGATGTGGATAAAAAAAGATATTATCGCACCCACCGTAGCACACCCATACCTACGGAAGTTTCAATCCCTGATAGGGATGTGGATAAAAAAAGCCGTACACCTATGAAGGGTGTATGTATCATCAAATGACGGGTTTCAATCCCTGATAGGGATGTGGATAAAAAAAGACACCAATAACTTCGATATCTCGATTTTTTCACCGGGTGTTTCAATCCCTGATAGGGATGTGGATAAAAAAAGCGAAGGGTGTATGTACCATAACATGAAGGCTCAAATGTTTCAATCCCTGATAGGGATGTGGATAAAAAAAGAGCGGAGGCTGAAACTCTTTCCTGGCCTGGGCTGAGAAGGGGATTTTCGCGGGATAGCATTTTTGTCAGTACAACTGCATTACAGACAGTCAAAAATAGAGGGTAAAAAATCCCTGAAACCCGCTCGTACACAGAGGTTTGTAGGGGTCAACGACAGAATGCGGGTTTCAGCCGCTACCCGTATCCCGCGAAAGGGGAAAGTTGACAAACAGGTACACTTGTGGTATGCAAGCGCGAGTCGCATAAATTATTCAATTTTCAAGGTTCTGGTAGGGCGAGTTCGACCTCCTCCCATATCCCCCTAGCGGCGAACAAGAGAAGAGCGCGAACGCGAGTCAACACTGACCCAAAAACCAGCATCTAAAAACTGGTCACTGGTCACTGTCGAACTGGTCACTGGTTTTACCCCTTTGGGGTTTGAGCAAGAAAAAAGATATATCTGTAGGATAGGGTCGATCGCGCCATGCTGTCAAGGCCGAGAATGTTACGAAATGCGATCGACACACCAGCGATCGCGACTTCCCGAAATTCCCCCACACCCCAGACCTGTAAGCGATAATGTAGACTCGGAACGTAGCGCGATCGCGTCGATCCTCCCCGTACCTTCATCTCAGAAACGATCTGCGTCCATCTTAGTTCTCTAGGGTTACACTATCTGTGACTGCCAATTCTCACACCCAACTCCATCGCCTGCTACTCGATCTCGACGATCGCGGCTACAAAGCCTATAAAGAAATCCGAGGCAACTATGAGTTTCCCGATTTTACCTTAATTATCGACTACGTGCAAGGAGATCCGTTTGCGTCGCCGAGTCAATTGCGCGTCCGGTTGTCGCCAGAGGTAGCAGGGTTTCCCCCCGAATTGTACCAGACGCGATCGCGGCGCATTGCCCTAGAAGATTATCTCACCCGCCAGTTTTCTACTGTCGCCAAAGGGTACAGCGAAAATCGCGGAACGGGTAAAAGTGGAGCAATTTCGATTTGTCGTACCGGACAAGAAGTTCTCGATCGCACCTCCGCTTTTATTGACGACAAGGGTTTAGAAATGCGCTTTGTCGTCGGACTTCCCGCTAGGGGACGGCGCATTTTAGGGCGACAGGCGGCGCAAATGTTGTGCGAAGATATCCCGCAAATTGTCGATGAGGCGTTGAAATACGAACATCTGAATGCCAAGGCGATCGCCCGACAAGTGGAGACAATCGAGGATGCAGACTGGCTGCGATCGCAGTTACGAGACCGAAATTTAGTCGCTTTTGTTGCCGACGGTGCGATTTTACCGCGACGCAGTGGCGTAGACGATCGCCCCCTACAAACCGATGCAATTCCCTTTCACTCTCCCGATCCGTTGCGGGTCAAATTTAACTGTCCCAACCGGGGTGAAATAACGGGGATGGGGATTCCAACCGGGATTACGTTAATTGTCGGTGGTGGGTATCACGGCAAGTCTACGGTCTTAAAAGCGATCGAACGCGGTATTTACAATCATATCCCCGAAGACGGTCGCGAATTTGTCGTCACCGATGCAGATGCAGTCAAAATTCGAGCCGAAGACGGCCGCTACATTGCTGGAGTCGATATTTCTCCGTTTATTAGCAATTTACCTCAAGGGCGCTCTACGGTCAAGTTTTCGACTGAAAATGCAAGCGGTAGCACTTCGCAAGCGGCCAACATTATGGAAGCCTTAGAAGCAGGGGCAAAAGTGTTACTCGTCGATGAAGATACGGCGGCGACGAATTTTATGATTCGCGATCGCCGAATGCAAGAACTGATCGCTAAAGACAAAGAACCCATTACCCCTTTAATCGATCGCGTCGGACAATTGTTCTCCGAACGGGGGATATCAACAATTTTGGTAATGGGGGGAAGTGGGGACTATTTTGATGTGGCCGATACCGTCATCGCCATGGAAGATTTTGTCCCCCGAGAAGCAACCGATCGCGCCAAAGAAATTGCCCGCCAATACGCCACCGGCCGATCGCCCGAAAATAACGACACCTTCGGAGACATTTCGCCGCGAATTCCCCAACCCGAAAGTATCGATCCCAGTCGAGGAAAGCGATCGGTGAAATGGAACGTTCGCGATGTCGATGAAATGGTATTTGGCACTGAAGATATCGATTTGGCAGCAGTGGAACAGTTGGTTGATTTAGGACAATTGCGGGCGATCGCGGAAGCGATGGTGTATGCCAAGCAAGAATATATCGATGGCAAAATATCCCTCATTGACGCGATCGATCTCGTTTTAGCCGACATCGAAGAGCGAGGCTTGGATGCGATCGCGCCCTTTCCTCAAGGCAATCTAGCGGAATTTCGACGCTTTGAACTGGCTGCTGCCATGAACCGCTTGCGAACTTTGAAAGTCGATCTCAACGAACAAACTTCTTAGTTTCCCCCTCGTAGGCTCCCTCCGGGGCGCTACGAACTGTGGAGGATCCGCCTCCAGAATATGGGATTGTCCTGAATGCGGGATGCACCACGACCGGGATATTAACGCGGCTCTGAATATCTTAGCGGCCGGGCTGGCCGTGTTAGCCTGTGGAGCGAACGTCAGACCTCAAGGATATCAGTCCGGCGGGCAGTTGCCAAAAGCCAGAAATGGAAAGAAGCAGGAAGATCCTAATTCTCGTGATTTAGGAATCCCCGCTCCTAAGCGCGGGCGGGGAGGATGTCAATCAGGGACGATACGCAGAAGAGTGGATCGATCGAGATATCATAGAAAATACCATCAACGTCTTGTCTTTGCTTCGATGCGGGTCGGCGGGTCAGGAGCGATCGCTCTTCCCCGCGAGCGTTGCCTCGATATTTCCCTTCTGTTATGGCAGGTCAAACTTCCTTTCGCCGCATTCTACTCTCGCGAATTTTGCTGTTGAGCGTTCCCGTCTTGCTGATGGGAGAGTATATTACCTATCGTAAGGCTCGCTCGGCCCTGCTCGATACGGCTCGGCAAAACTTGATTGAAAGTGCCATTCGCAAAGCCAATAATCTCCAAACCGAAATTGCCACTGTCAAAAACAGTCTGACCCTGGCCGCCAGCGCCGTCACGCCCACAGACGCAGCCGTTTCCCAGCAATTACAAGACATCGAGCGACAATTGCCCCTAGCGGTGGAATGTTTGCGCTTGCAAGATCTGCGCCAACGGACGACGATCGCCAGCACTTGCACCCCCAACCGCGATCGCGCCGCCACTGTCCCGGCCGACTTTTGGACGCGATCGTCGCGCCGCGCGATTTATACAGCAGCCATTCCGCCAAGCCCTGAAACCGACAGCGAACCGCCCGATACAACCTTCACGCCCGAACTTTCTTCGCCTGCGGCCGCCGCGTTACAGTTAGTTGTAGGCGTGGCCATCGATCCAGAAGACACCGACGCACCGCGCTACGCCCTCACCGCCCTTGTCCGGTTTGCAGACACCAACCGCGCCGATCGCCCCAAGTCCCTCGTCGGCGATCGCATCATCGTGGGCTCGGACGGTACGTTTCTCGAACACTTCGATCGCGACTTGCTGGGGCGATCGCTCGACACCCTCACCGATACCGAGATCGAAGAACGCTACTCCGCTATTATCATCGCTGCGCGATCGGGACGCGAAGATTTTCTCCACCTCTACCTCGAACCCGCCGATCCCAGTTGGTGGCAACAAGGGCTGCATCTGCTTTCGCTTTACGATTATCCCCAAGAAGCGATCGCCGGATACGCCGCCATTCCCAGTCCGGTTGTCGGGGCCGAAAACGCCCAACCCTGGACGATTTTAGCCGTCGCTCGTATCGATCGCGCCTTGGCGGGTCTGGCCGATATCTGGCAAGTGCTGTTTACCCTGGTACTGGGGTTGGTGGCGGCTAACCTGTTCGCCACGTTGTATATCGGTCGGGAACTGGCCCGGCCGGTGGAACGCTTGGGGGACTACGCCGCCAGCGTCAAGGGGCGATCGGCATTAGATCCGATTCCGCGACGGTTTAAAATCCGCGAACTCGACCAACTGGCTGAAGCCCTCAATGCCATGGTCGATCGCCTCAAAGCCTGGGCGGGAGAGTTAGAGTCGGCCTGGCAAGAAGCCAAAACCGCCAACCGCCTGAAAACGGAGTTTTTAACTACCATTTCCCACGAATTGCGGACTCCTTTAAATGCAATTATCGGTTGCGTCCGTTTGGTGCGCGACGAATGTTGCGACTCGCGCGAAGAAGAGTTTGAATTTTTGCAGCGAGCCGACGATGCGGCAGTGCATCTACTCGATATCATTAACGATATCTTAGATATTTCTCGCATTGAAGCGGGCACTTTGGCTGTCAGCATCGAACCTGTCAATTTACATCAAATTGTTTGGGAAGTGGTAGACTTACAAAAAAACGAAGTCGAGGCCAAAGGATTGG
>CAKZKB010000702.1 GCA_937121005.1 uncultured cyanobacterium
TGGGAAGTGGATTGGCTCGCTTGCAAGGACGAGTCGCCCTCGAGACGATCGCCCGAAAATGGCCGGGGCTACGACTCGCCGGAGAGCCGGAACGACGGGGACGCATGGTTTTGCGAGGACTAAAGTCTTTGCCCGTAACCGCAGGGCGATCGCCAGCGATGTTGTAAGCTACAATTTCACTCAAACTAATGTTGAGGATCTTTAATTATGTCTAAAGAAGAGATTCAAACCTGGTTAGTCGAGTACGTGAACCGAGAAACCGGAACGGACAAAGCCAAGATCGAACTTGATGTGGCTTTCGATCGCTACGGAATGGACTCGTCCGCCGCAGTCGGAATGACCGGCGATTTGGAGGACTGGCTGAGCCTAGAACTCGAGCCGACGATTGTTTACGATTACCCGACGATCGCCGAACTCTCCGAGTATTTAATCGAGCGAGTGTCGTAGCGCTATTTTATGCTATTTAATTCCTACGAATTTATCTTTTTGTTTCTCCCGATCGTCCTCTTGGGATTTTACCTGTTGGGAGGAAACGGATACGCGCGATCGGCCTTAGTTTGGCTGCTAGCAGCGTCTTTATTCTTCTACGGGTGGTGGAACCCCAGCTATCTGTGGTTGTTAGTGTTTTCCATTGCCTTTAACTACGTTTTGGGGTTAATATTGGGACGCGAAACCTTTAGCGATCGCGTTCGTCGGCTATGTTTAGTTGTGGGAGTTCTGGTCAATTTATCCCTACTCGGATACTATAAATATTTTAACTTCTTCGTCGGTTCGGTTAACGATGTATTTGGAACGGGGTTCGATCTCAAAGAAATTTTACTCCCCCTGGCGATTTCGTTCTTTACCTTCCAACAAATCGCCTACTTAGTCGATACCCATCGCGGTAAAACTAAGGAGCGTGGGTTTTTGAAATATTGCTTGTTTGTCAGTTTCTTTCCGCAGCTAATCGCCGGGCCGATCGTTCATTATAACGAAATTGTACCCCAGTTGGACGATCGCAAAATATTTAAGTTTAAGGCAGAAGATTTAGCTGTTGGTTTGACCATTTTTACCCTAGGGTTATTCAAAAAAACAGTCTTCGCGGATGGTGTTTCGGACTTCGCCAATCCCGTTTTCCAAGCCGCCGCCCAAGGAACGGATTTGACCTTTTTTGAATCTTGGCTGGGTGCGTTTGCCTTTCAGCTACAAATCTACTTCGACTTTTCTGCCTATTCTGACATGGCGATCGGTTCGGCAAGACTGTTCGGCATTCTCCTCCCGCTTAACTTCAATTCTCCCTATAAATCCAGTAACATCAGTCAGTTTTGGAACCGCAACCACATGACGCTGACGCGGTTTTTACGAGACTACCTCTCTAAACCGACTTTTAGCGTTTTGCGGTTTTTACCCCTCGGCGACAAGCGCCATTCCCGACAACGACAGCTTTATCTAAGCTCGATCGTCATCATGGTCGCTTCGGGAATTTGGCACGGTTCCGGTTGGACGTTTGTGGTTTGGGGACTGATTAATGGAGTATACCTAGCATTGTATCAAATTTGGCGCGATGTCCGCAAGACCCTCGGCAAAAAATTTGCCCGTCCGACTCGCGCCGAAGAACTGTTAGGGAACCTAATAATGTTAGTGGCGGCGGTGATTTCTTTGGTATTTTTTAGAGCCCAAACCTTTAAAGATGCGATCGCAATGTTAAAACCCATGTTAGGAAGCGACGGTATTTCTTTACCGGGTTCCTTAGAAAAAGTCGTCGGCTTTTTAGGCGCAGTTGGCATCCAATTTAAGGGCACCGTAACCCCCGGTTTTAGTTCTCTAACGGCGCTCGTTTGGGTTGTCGGTTTGTTAGCCATTATTTGGTTCGCACCCAGTACGCAACAGTGGTTGCAAGAGTACAAACCCGCACTCGACTACGATCCCCTGCTGTCTTCACCCAGTCCCATCGATCGCCTTTGGAAAAGGGTACAATGGAAACCAACCCCCCTTTGGGGCGCGATCGTCGCCGCGATCGCCATTGTTGCAGTCATTTCCATTCGACCGCAAAGCGAGTTCTTGTACTTCCAGTTTTAGCGCTACTATGACATCGCCAAAGCAATTTCTAAAAGTTTATTTGCCTGTAACGCTCCTAGCTTTTTTATCAGTTATGGGGTTTAATGTTTTTGTCGATCCCAAAGATATATTTCGGGTGGCAAAAATTGATAATTTTAATAAAGAAAAACCCCTCGCTTACGTTAACAATAGCTTGCGGGTGGTAAAATCACTAGACCTCGAAAACGGCAATTACAATACCTTGATTTTAGGAACGTCTCGTGCTTTTTATGGCTTAGATCCCCAACATCTGCCTCCAAAAGCTGACAATGCTTACAATCTAGGCATGACTCAAATGGGTATGGAAGAAACGTACAAAATATTTCAATTTTCCAGATCTCGCATGAATATCGAAGCGGTTGTTATCGCGCTAGATTTTGAGTTGTTTTCTAGCGGCAATGACATTAATGAAGATTTTTACAAATCTCGATTTTCCAATCGCAATATTTTCTTATCTAATTTAGACGGTATTTTATCAACGCAGTACGTTCGAGATGCTTTGGAAACAATTGCATTCAATCGAGAAGGAAAAGAAGCCGAAGATCTCGGTTTTTACTCAGAAGATCCCTATTCTTTGAGGTACATTCGATATCGAAAGCGCTTCGATTGGGTGACAAAGGATTTATTCTCCTGGAGCAAAGATAGCAATTACAATCCTGCGGCTTTGCAGTTTTTTGAGGATCTCGTTATCGAATGCCTAGAAAACGATATTGACCTCTACGTTTTTATTGCTCCGAGTCACGTAGTCTATTGGGAAGTCTTGCAGAAAACAGGACATTTTTCCAGTGTCGAGCAATGGAAGCGAGATATCATTCAAGTTTTAGAGAAAGCCAACCAAAAATATCCCCATCAACCGCAAATTCAATTGTGGGATTTTAGCGGTTACAACAGCATCGCAATGGAAGAAATCCCCGAAGCGGGTAGTGATACTGAAATGCAATGGTACTACGAACCCGTGCACTATACACCAGCAGTCGGTAATTTGATTTACGAGCGCATTTTCCAGATCGATCTCGTAGAAGAACCCATTCCCCAAGATTTTGGAGTGACGATCGACGCAGAGAATATCGAAGCGCACCTCCAACAAATTCGCCGCGATCGGGAACGCTACCGAGACAATTACCCGGAAGAAGTCGAACGAGTCGAGCGTTTCTGGAAAGAGGTACAAGCAGAAAACTGATTTTGACGATCGCCCTCAACCGATTCCTGATTTTTCTGCTAAAATACACTCAGTTAAAATCGTCAATGGCTATGATTCGTTCTCGACAACTGCCCCCGCGCTGGTTGCGCTTTACAGTAATGGTTGTCCTAGCAATCGGTATATTTTTTCGTTTTTATAACCTAGATGGCAAAATTTTCTGGCATGATGAAGCAGCAACTACGATCAGGATTTCCGGTCATTCTTTTTCAGAGATACTAGAAGAATTTTCAGATGGAAATATGTTGACCGTGAAAATGGTCAAAGAATATTTGGCAATTGATGAAACCCGAAATAGTATAGATGTAATCAAAGGATTGGCAACAGAAGAACCTCAACTTACACCTGTGTATTTTGTTTTTTTACGTTGGTGGGGGGTAGTTTTCGGAAATTCCAGTTCAGCACTTCGTAGTTTTTCTGCTGTTATCAGCCTCTTTCAATTCCCAGCCTTGTATTGGCTGTGTTGGGAATTATTTCGATCTCATTACGTTGCTTGGGTGGCTTTAGGCTTGTTTTCCGTTTCT
>CAKZKB010000703.1 GCA_937121005.1 uncultured cyanobacterium
CACCGCCCACAGAGAAGCGACGGTACTGCGGGCTCCCGATCGCACGGCAACTCCCGCCAGACCCAAGGCCGCCCGAGGGTCGCCGACGGCGGTTTGGCAGGCGCTTAACACCAACAATTCGATGGCATTGCGGGCGTTAGGATCCCGCGACAGCAACAGTTGGCGCAGGCGATCGATGTTGATGCGTTCGTCCCAACTGAGAACGAAGGTTTCGTCAGTGGTGGAACCGAACTGACCGTGTGTCGCCAAATGTACCACTGGATAGGGAACGGCGGCCAGTTGGCGTTGCAGGTTCTCGCTGGTAAAGTTGTCATCGAGTAAAAATTCCCCCTCGACTTCGGCTGCGAGTTCGGCCAGTTCCGCACGCACGCCGGGGAGATCGGCAAACCGAGAAGAGAAGCGATCGGGCATTTGGCTGAGGCCGGCGGCCAGGGTTTCAAAGTCGGAGATCGATCGCGATCGCGACGGAAGCAGTTGCAGTCCGGGTGTTAGGGCGACGGCGTGGGTTTCGATGAGATAGCGATCGCCGTCGTGAAGGGCGGCCACGGGAATGCCGCGCAGGGGGCCATCGAGAACGAACACCAGGGTTTCCATATCCTCGAGGTCGTCGGCTAGGGGTCGCAGCAGCCAGTCGTAGACTTGTTGGAAGGGGGTTAGGCTAAAGGTCTGGTTAGTGGCCGTGTCGTCCGTTCGCTCCAAGGCAATGCTGGCGCGGGTATTCTGTTCTAAGTTGTCTAGGGTGTCTTCAACGGCCGAGGGCGACAGGGGATGGCCGTAGTGGCGCAAGGGCTGGCCGGGGCGCGAGGCGATGACTTCCACGCGATCGTCGATAACGATGGCATAAATGACCGCAGCTTTGGGATCGATACGATCGATTTGTACGGGGTTGGCTTCGACGCAGGCTTCGCGAAAAAAGTTATCGAGTTCGGCCAGTTGCAAGCCTTCAATGGTGGCGCGGGCAGTTTCTAATTGGGCTTGGGTCGGATTTTCTTCGAGTAAGAGTTTTACAAATTGGCGGTAGACGGGTTCGACACTATCTCGAAAGGAAAATTGTAAGTCTGTCGAGACAGCAACCAGATCGCCGCGCAGGGTTTTTAAGGTTTCGACGGATTGCTTGTAAGCAGCGATCGCGTCTTCTTTTTTACCTTGTTGTTTGAGTACCCGTCCCAGTTGCCAGTGCCAGCGATAGGCGATATCCTCAGCATTGGCAGCGGCTGCCAGTCTCAAAGCGCGTTCGGTTTTGTGTTGTGCGGCTGACCACTGTTGCTGGAATTCGTAGAGTTCTCCGAGAGTTCCTAATGCGTAAGATTCGGTGCGCCGATCTCCCATTGCCCGTGCGTCGTCGGCAACATTGTCTAACAATCTTCCGGTAGAATCCAACTCAGAAGCAAAGCGATCGTCTAAGCGAGCGATGTCAATTAAAGTGCGAGCCAGGTTAATTTGCGCGTTGAGATATCGGCGATCGAGCCTAGAAAACATCATCGATCGATCCGACAAAAATTGCCTTTGTATCTCGAACGCCAAACTCCAAGAGCCTGAATAGTCGCCCATCTCGATACCCACGCCGACGATATTGATATTGCCTTGCGCCCAAACAAGACCGCTCTTTTTCGTGCGAATTGCCTGTTTGTAAAAGTCATCTGCACGCTCTAATTCGCTGCGATAGGTGGGACGATCGCCGAGTTCTTCAGCCCGTTTCGCGATCGCAAAAGCGGTGTTGCCCGATGACATAGCAACCTCAGCTTCCAGTGGGGTTTCCGTTGCCAACGTGAAACTTTCTTGCAAGCGCGATCGCGATTCTTCCAATCTTCCCACAGCCCGTAAAACGTTTCCCAATTCCAGCAGCGCTATGGCTTTGAGTTCGGCATTGGAACTGCTCTCTAAAGCCTCGACAATGGCTTCGAGATCGACTAGGGATCGGCGATATAAACCCAACCCTTGTAAAGCCTGCGATCGCGCAACTTGGCTGCGAATTTCTTCGGTATCGTTTCCCAATTCAGCGTAAATACTTGCGGCTCGATCCCAACCGTCGATCGCCTCTTGAAACTGCCCCGTTTCTAATTGCAACTGACCGCGAATCTGCCATGCTTTGGCTAACGTTTCGGGAGAATCGAGAGCTTGCAATTTCTCAATGCTGCGATCGATCGCTGTTTCTGACGCTTGCCATTCTCCTAACCTTCGGTAAACCAGAGAGAGATTGCTGTAGGCGATCGCTTCCCCTAAAAAATCGCCGCGATCGGCCAGATTTGTTGCTAGTTGTTCTAACGTTTCTACCGCCTCCCAAATTTCCCACCGATCTCCCCCTTCGTAGAATTGGCGGCTGCGATCGATCGATGCTTCTACATCCTCGATCGCCAAGGCAGGAACCGCGATCGCCATTGCAGATAACGAGATCGCGATTCCTTTTAAAAGCCAGCGCCCGATGGCAGTCATAATTTCCCAACCTACCGTTAACCCTGTGAGTTCAATGTAACATTTAAAGCTCGTCGAGAATCGATCGTCCCGTGGCCTCGATCGCCATGCGACAGATCGCCGGATCGCTCTCAAAATTGCAAGTATAAGCCGCTACCGGAACGTCAGGTTGCTGGCGCACGAACACGCGCACGTTATAGCCATCGTAGCGAGCCGCCAGCCCAAAATGATTCACGAACTGATAGCGATCGAGATAGTCCCACAAACTCCAAACCTGACGGTTGACCACCAAATCCACCCGCCGGACTTCAGGATACGCCAGCCAAGTTTCGAGAGACTTGTCTCCAAACTGCTGCGCCGTCCACCACAAACTGGGAACCGTTAGCCCTTCGGGATCGATGGTATCGCGTCGGACTAAACCCAATGCTTCAATTTGCGCCGCTTCTACTTCGAGTAACTGCGTCTCCAACGGAACCGTCGCCGGAACCGGAACGGCATCTGGGGCCGCTGTCGCCCATAACAGACCCAAAAACAGCGATCGCGATACAATACCGAACATAGCGCTCCTTTTTACAAAAAAACGACTCGAACGGTTCGGATCGTTCCGTCTCCAAGTTGCATTGAGTACAATAGGCAGATTAGCACTCGTGCGCGACGATCGTCTGCGATCGTCGATGACTGACCTGTACCGATCGTCCCTTTTGGGGCTGTGTCTCCGCCGCTAGGAGGTTGTATGCTTTCCGCTTCCAATCGATCTTCACAATCTTCACAACCATCTCCCTCACCCAACACCGATATCGTGGCCCCATCGACTGCCAGCGAGGAATCCCTCGTCCGCCCGCCCAAACCTCCTACCCCCGACTCCGACAGCAACGCCGTGACGGACGCGCAACCGGAACCCCCGGCCCGTCCGCCCCAATCTCCCACCCCCGACCTCGACAGCAACGCCGCGATGGATACCCAACCCGAAACCCCGGCCCGTCCCCATCCGATCCCGCCTCCCAGCGAACCGAAGCAATATCGCGCCATTGGCATCGTGCGTGGCAAATACGCGCCCGCCGACCCCGAACAACTGACCCAAGGTACCCTAGTCGCTAGCGACGGGGCCGAGATCGATGCCGTCTTGCTCGGGCGTACCATTGGTTTGGTGAAAAACCATATCGACCTCGATCGCGAGCATTTGTGGGTGGTTTACCCGCGCAACAATCAAAAAAAAGAAGACGAAGAGAACAACAATCGCCTGCACGTCCAAATTGTCGGCGTGTGGGAACCGGAAAATCTCAGCGAAGCCTATCGAGACAGCGACGATGGCGGTGACACCGACACCGACACCGACGAACTGCTTCCCTACTCTTCCGACGAAGTAGACGACAACTTCTTCTCCAT
>CAKZKB010000704.1 GCA_937121005.1 uncultured cyanobacterium
GAAAATAATATCGTCACCACGATGCTATCGGCAACCGCAGAAGATGGCAACGGCGGAAGCATTTCTCTCGATAGTGCTGCGGGGACGATCGACAGTTCTGCGGGAAGCATCGACACAAGTTCTCTGTCTGGAGATGGGGGCGCGATCGCCATCACTGCTGATGGAATTGTTACGACTGACGATATTTCTAGTACCAGCACTGACGGAAATGGTGGAAGTATCAGCATTACCAGCCAAACGGACGCGATCGATACCTCTGGCGGGACGCTAGATACACAATCGGCTAATGCTGACGCTGGCAATATTGATATTACAGCATCGGATATCGCAACAACGGGGACTATTTTGGCTGGAGGCGATACCAACAACAATCGCACAGTAATTACAGGATCGGATGTTGTTGTCAACGGCGCGATCGATGCCGGATCTGGAATAGTTGATTTTATTCCCAGTCAAGATAATTTAACTGTTGCCATCGGCGACAGTGCAACGGGAGATTTTCATCTCGACAGTACCGAATTAACAACAAATATCACCTCTGCCAGTCGCGTCCGCATTGGCAAAGACAACCTGACAACGGCTGCCGAAATCCAAGACTTAGATGTGAGTGGTGAAAACTATACGTTTGTCGTCCGCGCTGCCGATATCGATCTCAACGGACTGCTAGACTTAGGTGCAAACAATGTCTATTTTCGTCCGTCTCGCGACGATATCACTGTCGGTATCGGTGATGGAGCCTCGGGAAGTTTTCATCTTGACGAAACCGAACTGACAACGAATATTAACTCTACGGGTACTGTCGAAATTGGCAGACACGACAACACAGGAACCATCGATATCCAAAGCCTGGACTTGAGTAGCGAAACCTACAATTTGACTGTTCGTGGTGGGACGATCCAGTTTCCAGGAACGCTAACCCTTCCCGACGGACAAACGGGCAACTTTTTCTCCACTGGCAGCATCAATCCCATCGATAATAATACCACGCCTGAAATTGTTAGCAATGGCGGCAGCGTGGCGCTGTCGGCAGAAACGGGAATTGGCGACGCGATCGCGATCGATCTCGACGTACCGACGATCGCGGCGACAACAACATCGGGCGATATTAATATCCGCACGCACAGCACGGATCCCACTATTTCTAGTGTTGCTGGAATCAATGGCATCCAAACTGGCAACGGAAATATCAATATCGATCCGAGTAATAGCAATACGCTGGCGATCGACCAACCTGTGCAAGCAGGCAGTACGGGCGATATTCGTATTGGCAGCAACATTAACAACACACTCGATCTCAATGCCAATGTCACTGCCGGAAACAATGTTACAGTAGAAGATGCCGTCACGTTAGGGAATAATGTTAATGTTTCGGCTGGCGGCGATGTCACCTTCGATCGCACTGTTGATGGCAATCGAGACTTGACAGTATCCGGTGAAAATGTTACCTTTAGCAATGCAGTTGGCGATACCACAGCTTTAAGTCGTTTGGATGTTAGCGCTAACACCAATATTAGTTTGACCGATGTCACTGCCGACGACATTCAATTAACCGCAACCGGAGATATTACTGCAAACGCGATCGACGCGACAAATACTGTCGATCTCAATGCCAATTCGATCCGCGTCACGAGTACAATTCCATCTACGTCTACAAGCATTCGCGGTGGAACCTCGGTACAAATCGAAACAAATACCGATCCATTTGTTGTTGGCGATGCGAGTAGTAATGGCACTGTAGGAGATATCGAAGGTGGTGGCGGGACGATCGCCTCTACATTTACAGTTCCCGGCGGAACCTACACGCATTCGACGGGAAACACGACGATCGTCACTCCCGCACCCGCACCCACTCCCACACCGATACCGGATCCAACCCCAACCCCGACACCGGATCCGACACCCGCACCTACGCCGGATCCAACTCCCACCCCGACACCGGATCCGACTCCAACTCCCACACCCGAACCGACTCCAGATCCCATACCAACCCCAGAACCCGCACCCACACCGGATCCGAGTCCTGTTCCTACGCCAGAACCGACTCCCGCACCCACACCGGATCCAACACCGATACCTTCGGAGGGCGAAGGCCCTTCGCCCCTACAACCGGATCCAACACCGACACCCGATCCAATCCCTACCCCCGAACCGACTCCATCTCCCCAATCCCCCAATCCCCCAACCCCCCAAACCCCCAATCCCAGTGTCGCGGTACGGGATAAAATCCGGCTGGGGACGGACTTGCAGAGTGCTAGCGTTGCATCGGGTAGCGATAGTTCGATCGCCGAAAGTGGCGGTTCTAGCAGCAGTACGGCCGACATATTACAAGCACGCAGCCAAACTGGAAATTTACTCGATAGCGGTAACGTGGTAGAAGCCGTGAGGGCTCTCGACACCCTACACAGCGAAGCGATCGCCAGTTATTTTGGAAACAATTCCCCCCAAATCACCTTGACATTTGGGCAAATCCAAGATCGGTTGCAAGCGATGGAAGCGCGATCGGGCAAAAAAACAGCGATCGTCTATTTGTTCTCCCGCGAAGAACAATTGGATTTGGTGCTCGTGGTTCCCGGACGCGATCCCATTCATTACAGCGTTCCCGAAGCCGATCGCGCCACCCTCACCGCCACCGTCGCCGACTTGCGCCGAGAAGTCACCGATCGCACCCGCCTGCGATCGACCAGCTACCTCGAACCCGCTCAAAAGCTGCATCAATGGGCGATCGCGCCGCTAACCGCCGACTTGCAACACTTCGGTATCGAGACGATCGTCTTCTCTCCAGACGAGGGACTGCGGCTGATGCCCTTTGCTGCCCTCCACGACGGCGATCGCTTCTTCGTCGAACAGTACAGTTTTAGTATTGTCCCCAGTATCAACTTACTCGCGCCCGATCGGCCTATAATGAGGGAACCCCAGGTGCTCGCCATGGGCGCATCAGAATTTGAAAGTTTGCCGCCGTTGCCTGCCGTGCCGACAGAACTGAGTTTAGCGGCTCGATCGCGGGCGCAATCCGCAGGCGGCGATCGGGGGGAATCGACATTTCTCAATCGTGCCTTTACTCTAGACAACTTGCAACAGCAACCGAGTCGAGGCGCTTACGATATCGTGCATCTAGCCACCCACGCCGAGTTCCGACCGGGGAGTGCAGAAAATTCCTATATCCAATTGTGGGACGATCGCCTGTCGGTCGATCGCCTCTCGGAACTGGGTTGGAATCCAGGAACGTTAGACTTGCTGGTTTTGAGCGCTTGTCGCACCGCGTTGGGGGATGCGGGAGCAGAATTAGGCTTTGCAGGGCTGGCAGTGGAGTCGGGGGCGCGATCGGCAGTGGCCAGTTTGTGGTACGTTAGCGACCTCGGTACGCTAGCGTTGATGGGGGGATTTTACGATCGCCTGCAAGCTGCTCCCCTACCGGCCCCGGCCCTACGAGACGCGCAACTGGCCCTGTTGCGCGGCGACATCCGCATCGAGGGCGGACAGCTACAAACACCCGCCGGGGCTGTTCCTCTACCCCCGGAGTTAGAAGGCGTGCGTCACCTCGAATTTTCCCATCCCTACTATTGGGCCTCGTTTGCCCTGGTGGGTAGTCCTTGGTAGTTTTGCGTTTAAGGAGCGCTTTAGCAATGAACCTTTGGAAATTGTTGACCCCAACGATCTTCGTTTTGATGGCTTCTCCGGCGGCTACGGCCATCACCTTCGAGCCCCCCGGCGAACCGGCCCCTCGGCAAACCACGGCCGGGGCCACTCGTAGCGGTGAAGGCATCTGCCTGTCGCCGGGCGATCGCTTAATCCCGTTGAGCGTTCCTAACGAAATTGGCTTGACGACGGACGATCGGCCCACCCTGCTAGTGTACGTGCCCGACACCTCGGCACGGGTACTGGAAGTAACCCTGGCTCGCGAAGACGACGGTACGGAACTGTTTCGCAAGCAGGTGTCCGCCCCCTCGGAGGCCGGCATCGTTCCCGTCCCCCTGGACGAACATTCCCTCGAGGTCGATACGGTCTATCAGTGGTACGTTTCGGCCATCTGCGACGATGTGGATCGCTCGGGCAACCCCTTGGTCAATGGCTGGGTGAAGCGCGTCGAAGGTGACGATATTACCAGCAATACCACTGAAGAGTACGCCGAGGCCGGGATTTGGCACGAAACCGTCCTCAGTTTGTACGAGCGCCGACAAGCCCAACCGGGGGACGATCGCCTGGCCGCCGACTGGCGCGAACTGTTGCGATCGGTGGGTTTGGAGGAAGTCTCTGACGCGCCTTTAGGTCGTTAGGGTTGTTGTTTTCCTGTGCTGCGGGCCTCAGGCCCGCTTTTTTTTACGTCAGGAGAATACGGTGGAAGATACACTAATCGATCGCCTACTTTCTCAATGAGTAATGGTAGCAACTTTGGAAACAAAAAGCAAGGGGCGGGCCGCGATCGCGGCCCTACCCCGTTTGTCTACCAATGGTAGACATTTCCAGATTTTGTGTACCATTGGTACACAAAACCCGCCTAGACGATCGCGACTTGACCCAGACCCGGCGTACCGCCGATAAAAGTTGCCAACTCGATATCGCCGAAACGCAGAACGTTACCGGAAATGGAGAACTGTTCGATCGCGGCCCCGCCAAAGCCAAGACGATCGATCGCAATGCGATCGCGACCTTCAAACCCGAAGATCAGATCCTCACCATCGAGAGGCGAACGGTACAAGAATACATCCGCACCGCCACCGCCAGAAAGGACATCCTGACGGCCGCCACCGATAATCAAATCGTTATCGTCGTCGCCGATAATGGCATTTTTGCCGTCATCGCCTTCTAAGGTTTCGTCAATTCCCGTAAGGATATCGGTGGTAACAACCCCTTCGAGAACCGTATCGGCCCGCAGCGACAGATTTTGGATCCGTCCGTCCTGAGTTGGCGGAACTTCCGGCTGCGAAAACGGATCGGATAGGGTGTTATTCGCTAGCAAGAACTCGGCCAAAGCATCCTGTTCGGTTCCGGGATCGGCCGCCGTTGCTTGCCCCGGAGTGGTAATGGCCTCGGCTAGATCCACGCGGTTCCCAAAAGTGGGGTTGGCAGCCAAGAACGCATCGAAAGGATAACCGTCGCCGCCGTCCGCCAAGAAGCCGAGAGTGACAACGCGGATCGGACGGTTGCGATCGCCGACGACTTGACCGTTTTCGACCACTGTTTCGGCGACGCTGCCATCTTCGTTGAGAATGGCCAGACTCCGTACCCGCGATCCGGGAGTGGTGACGGTTCCATCTGCAAACGCGATCGCCTCGCCACTCGGATCGAAGCTGAACGCCAAACCGCCAACCTGCGGGAAGCGGCCGGGAGTTTGTCCGGGGGCCGTGGCCGCGACTCCATGTTCGAGGAGTTGGCGTAACTGTTCGGCCGTCACCGTGAGAACGGTCAGGTCGTTGTTAAACCGGAGGCTGTTTTCGAGATCCAGTTGGGAAATTTGTCCGGTGGCTTTCCCCGATACCGGGTTGGCTTGCGGGGGAACCAATTCGCCCGTATCGCCCACCACGTCGCCAATGGAGGCGCGAATGCCACCGCCATTTTTAATCGAAACCTGCACCGTCGGATCCACTTGGCGGGCGACAAACAGGTTCGCGTCGGCGGTGAGGTTGCCCAGAGTGGTCTCTTCGGTACGGACTTCCTCCCGGCGACCTTCGATAAAGACGTTGGTGGCCCCAAACACTTGGCTGTCGGTGGCGGTGACAACGGCTTCGACGGGTTGGGTGAGACGCTGGACGAGGTTGGCTTTCGTACCCGCCGCAAAGGGATCCTGACCGGGGGCGACGGCGTTCCAAACCGCGTTTACCCCTTCGATATCGGTGGCGTAGGATCCGCTAACGTTGGGATCGATGCTGCCAGGAATGAGTACGCCGTTGGGATCGAACTCGGCCACCAGGCGACCCACGTAGGAATATTCGCCGTCGGTACTGACGATCGCGGCCGGATCGCCGTCAGCGTTGGTGGTGAGGAAGGGATAGGGGGAGACTCCGGCGGTATCTCCCGGACGCAGGCGATCGCTGCTATCAGCAACAATTGTATCAGAACCGCCAGCAATGGCAACATCAACACCACGCAACAAGGGAACCAATTGCTGTTCGAGTTGGAATTGTTGCAAGTGGGTGACGGTGACAATTTTGTTAACACCTTGGGCAAGAAGTTGGTCGATCGTCGGTTGAATAACTGCCGCCAACGCTGCCATGTCGTTGGTTCCCGCACCGGGATTGAGAACAGTGACATCGCCTGTGGAGGTGATACTTTCTAGTATGGGTGTGGTCGCACCGACAACGCCAACAATTTCGCCATTTTCGAGGGCGATCGTTGTCGCCGGGGCCGTTTTCGGCGCGCTGGCGGCGGCTGCTAGATCTGTTGGCAGCGATTGAAATGCCGTATTCGGTAAAATCTCGTTGGTTGCTAGATCTCCTAAGTCTGTATCGCCGAAATCAAGGTTGGCACTCAGATAGGGAAATTGTGCCCCTAACCAACGCACATCATCCAAAGTGCCGCCGCGAATATCGGGGAGAATGATGTCAGCCGCCGTAGCAGGGCCAGCATCAAATTCGTGGTTGCCGATCGCGGACGCATCGAAACCAATAACGTTGGCGATCGAGATATCGATGCGGCCGTTTCCTTCCCGTAAATTAGTCAGGGGAACGCCGAAGAAGTCGCTGTAAACCGCTTGCAGATCGTCGCGAATGGAGGAATCGCCCGCCGCAGCAAAGAACGGCCCCGGCAAATAGTTATCCCCAGCCGAGAGTAAAATCGAGGGAATGTTTTGATTGGCGGCATCCGTTTCTAAACCCTGCACGACGGCGGCAAAGTTGGGCGCGTCACCAATGGCATTGACCCCACCTTCTAAGTCGGAAGCGTGGAGAATTTGCAGGCGAGTATTGCCACCCGCAGAAAGAGGATTGACTTCAAAAATGCCAGTCGAACCGCTTACTTCATACCCTACAGCTAGCAACGGCGTACCATTGGGACTTTCGTTTGCAGGGATGAATTTTAATCCTTCCGGGGCCAAATCTCCGGCCGTTCCTTCCTCGGCTACGCCAGAAAAGTCGCGGGTATTGATATACTGGAGAAGTTCGGGATTCGTGGGATTGCTGAGGTTGTAAACGGCAATGCCGCCAATGCGTTCTAAGCCGATAAAGCCGTAGGGAACGCCATTGACAATGCCGACTTCTACGCCTTCGGGTTCCGGGCCTTTGTCGTCGCTGCGATCGTCGAAAGAACCATTTTCGTCGTTGGTGGAGTTGAAGTTTTCCGGTAACAGTTGGGCGGTAATTTGTTCGAGACTGTCGCCACTGTCGAAGACCAAGTTACCAAAAGAATCGAAAATGGAGAAGGAACGACCGCCGTAACTGTAGAGGCGATCGACATCTCCATCGCCATCAGTATCGCCTAACGTTGTTGTCGTATTCAAGCGACCCAGGTTGGCTTCTTGTTGCAGCGTCGCCGCGTTAGGAAACGCGATCGGATCGAGGGTTAAATCGCCAATGCGAGTCTCTTCGCTGAAACCATCGTAGTCGCGAGAGTCGCCTTCGTTAGCTGTGATATAGTAGGTCGTCCCGTTAACTGCAAAGCTGTCGATGCTGTCCGGTTGCAGAATCCCTAAAACGGGGTGGTTGGCGATGTTAATACCGCCGTCTTCGTTGCTCGGATCGAGACCATTTCCACCAGAAAAGTTAATCAAACCTAAAACGGTAGGAACCGGGTTTGGATTCAGGGGAACCGTACCGTCAACGGGGATTTCGTTATCTAGCAGTCCAAAGTCGTTATCGTTGAGAACCGCTAAGCGTCCGTCGGGTAACAGTGCCAAACCTTCCGGTTTGTCGCCGACTTGGTAGCCAATAGAAGGCAAGTTTGTCACCTTCGTTTTATTGACGGTTTGGATACCTAACGCCGCCAGTTGGTCGGCACTTAGCTGTTCTAAGGTCGTGCCTTCGGGTAGCGTCGGTGCGCCATATGCTAACAGGTTGGTCGCCCCGTTTAAGTCAAACTCGAAGATAAATTTCTTCGCCGAAGCATCGGTAGAGGCATCCCGTTCGATCGCGAAGAATTTATTCTGACTGGCATCGTAAACCGCATCGCCAATTTTGTCAACGCGACCGCCGGGACGCACTGCGGAATCTTCTAACAAATACAGGTATTCGGCAACAGGTTCCCCTGTGGCGGGGTTAATGCCTAAAATGCGAATGGTGTCGGAATTGTCAGAAGCGGCGCGATTTGGGTTTGCTAAAGGGGTCTGAATGAAGGAGTAGAGAATGCCCGTACTGCTGTCGAGGGCGATCGCTTCAAAGCCGCGATTGGGGCGACGATTGCTGTACTCGGCGGGTAAGGTTTCGCTGCCAAAAGTACCCGCTTCTTGACCTGCTAAGGCTGCCGTTCCTTGCGGTACGAAACGATCGATGAGAACGCCATTGGCATCGAAGTGATAAATTGCCGGACGGTATTCGTCGGGCATCCAAAACGTGCCATCTGGTGCAATAAAAATGCCTTCTAAATCCGCACCAAATTCGTCTAAAGGCAGCAGGTTTCCGTTGAGATCGACAGGTTCTTCGTCCACTCCGGCAATGTTGGGTCGGCCGGTAATTGGCGTAGTTCCATCTTGCCGGAACAGGGGAATTTGCTGCGTTAAGGAAACTTGTCCGGTGGATTCGTTGAGTTCAAAACGGACAATTCGGGCTTGATAGTCGGGTAAAACAAAGGGACGTTCGTTTGCACCGTCGCCGTCTACGTCGGTGGGTTCGCCGTTGGGGCCGCGATCGGGAACGGTGACAAATTGTAAGTTACCATTGGCAGAGTTTACCCCTTCAAACCACAACCCAGAAAGTCCGCCGAGGGCAATACTTTGACCGCCGGGTGTGGTTCCCAATTCGGGTAAGGTTGGGAAGGCAAATTGCGATAGGGTAGGCTGTCCTTTACTGTGGTCTTTATAACCCAGGGGAAGGATATCAGTAACGGTGGACGAGTTGATATCGACAACGGCAAAGGCATTGTTTTCTTGTAGGGCAACAAAGGCCGTGTTACCATCGGGGGAGACGGCAATATATTCGGGTTCTAAATCTTGAGAAACGCTGGCATTCGGCCCGAAAATTCGCACGCCCTTGGCTCGCAATTCTTCAGCGCGATCGTCGAATGCGGTAAAATCAGCAGTGGAAACGGTGGCATTTTCGACACCACCCGCCAGGTCGATAATGCTGACCGAACCTTGAGGATCGACGGTATAATCGTCGCTAGGTTCGCCTTCGTTGGCAACGAGAACTTTCGTACCGTCGGCGGTAAACGTTACCATGTCGGGTAACGCGCCAACAGCGACACTATTGAGGAGTTGTCCGTTGCTATCGAAGAAAACAACGTTTCCGGGGGCTTGGGCATTGTTATTTTCAACAGCGACGGCGACGATCCCATTTTTGACATCGACGCTGTTGGCACCGCCACCAAATGCAGTGGCATCGATCGCGCCAACTTGTGTCGGGGTAGCGGGATTGCTGATGTCGAGAATATCGACAGTGGTAGCGTTAGAGTTAACAACAAACAATCGCTGCGTTGTCGGATCGTAGGACACGATCTCGGCAGCACCTTCGTCAAAAACTCCGGTAGAGAACCGTCCGATGGGGTTAAGCTGGATGGTCATAAAAAGTTTCGATCGCTCTCGAACGTAACGCGCTTTTTAGTAGATGGCACGGTGAACTAAATTTTAAGGGCGAACGCCGTTCGCCCCTACAGCAAAATCTCTCACGAAAGGTTCCATAGAATGTTATCTTTAGATTAAGAAGTGGATAATTTTAGTATAAAATTGTTGGTTCTTAGCTACAATTTGGGAGCAAGATGCTCCCATTACCAAACCCATTACGAGAGATCGATGGTGCTAGAAATTCGAGGGCAAATAATGTCCTGTTCGTCCTCTGTCTCTTCGCACGACTCGATCGCGCGAGTGGGTTCTTGGGGCGGCGGGGCGCTACGAGCATCGAAGCGAACGTGCAAGAACACGAACCCGAAGGTTATAATAATTCCGGCTCCCGTATGGACGATACCGATGATGCTGGCGATCGCGGCTTCGAGGAAAGCGATTTGGTGTTGTTTGGAGAGTTTCATTCCGTCACCTCAACTCGTGATAGTGACGTTGTAAAATTGCGGCGATCGCCCCTTGCAAGTAAGTTTCGGGATGCAGTTGCAGTGCAGTTTCGGGGATTTCGGGATGGGGTTTCGGTATCGGGAAAGTTTCGGGAAAAGTTTCGGGATTTCAGTTTTCCCCGTAGGGGCGTTTGGCGTAGCCTGCGCGTAGCGCTTACGGCGTTCGCCCTCATCAGCGTTCGCCCTCTTCGCATCGATCGAGAAACCCGGTTTCTGCCTCCGTTTTTCTCGTAGGGGCGATTCGCGAATCGCCCCTACTGCGGATTGGGCGAATGCCATTCGCCCCTACAAATTGCGGAACACCAAGGGGACGGGGAAGCGCTACAATGGTCGCAATGTCGAGAGTCGATCGCGCTGATGGGAAAAAGTTACGGGGATGCACCGAAATACCGAGTCTGGCAACTCATCGAAGCGTTGCTGGACTATATCGACAACGAGATAGACGACGATCGCTGTCCCCGATGCTTGAAAGTGGACTGGAAAAGTGATGACAGTTGCGACATCAGTATCGAAACCACCCTTAATGACTTGGCAGTGTTGCTGTACGGTCAGACAGCATGGGAAAATACGAGGAAAAAGGACAAAAATAATGCCACCAAAGAAATTAGCGAACGTCTGCGAGATTATTTAGACAAGTTTCTCGGCATTTTCGAGCGTCACGGGGGCGGGCGCGGCGTTAGCAAATGGAATGCGACACTGAAGCTGTGGAGTCGAGATAAAGAAGAAAACGCCAGGAAATTTGAGGAAGTTTGGGAGACAACACCGCCGCCCAATTCTGACGGAAAGCAACGCGCCGCCCAACGACAAGACAACGATACTCATGTGTCGATCGCGGGCAATTTAGACTTTTCCGTGCGTCGTTCCCCTGCTTCTCCCCGTGAGGCGGGCAATTTCAAACTTGTTGTCGGGGCGATTCAGTTGCAAACTGTCCCGGTTTGGGAAGGGCGAGATAAGGTACTGGAGAGAGTGCGATCGCGCCTGTCTGGAGGAGTTAAGGTGGCGGTGATTGTCGGGCAAGGGGGCATCGGCAAAACCAGTCTGGCGGTGAAACTCCTAGAGGCGATCGGCGTGGATCTCGCCGCCGCAACCCTGTCGCCAGAATGCCCGTACCAGCAAGTCATCTGTACCAAAATCGACCTCGGAACCAGTTTCGACGAAGTGGCGCAGGTTGTCGCCGGGGCGCTGCAACTGCAACTCGCCGACATTCCCGACGCGGAGGGCAAAATTCGGGCGCTGTTGGGGGCGCTGTCGCAACGGCGCTGCTTGCTGGTGTTCGACAACCTCGAAGACGTACTGCACCCGCCGAACCACGATCGCGCCGGGTTCGCCCAGAGTGCCGACTGGGGCACTTTCCTCGACGCGCTGGCGTACCGTCCACACTCGTCGCAAGTCGTCATTACCAGCCGGGAACTGCCTAAAGATCTGGCAGACTCGCGCTGCGACGACACGGAACCGGATCCGGAATTGGTGCATTTGGAGGTGTTGTCGGGGGTGTCTACCGACGACGGGGCCAAGATTTTGCAGCGCCGCCGCGTCTCCGACAGCCCGGAGGATCGGCGCTGGGTGGCGCAACGGGTGGGGGGACATACGTTTTTGCTGACCCAGTTGGCAGCAGTGGCGCGGGGCAAACCGGGCTTTTTACGGGCGCACCCGGAGTTGGTGACGCGCAAAGCCGAACCCATTTTACAGCAGCAGTGGAGGCGACAAAGCGAGGCGGCACGGGATCTGTTGCGGCGAATGTGCGTGTTGCGGGTGGCGGTAGACGGGCGCGGGTTGACGTTTTTGCGGTTGTATTCGGAGGAGGATTTTCGGTTTGAAACGGCGGCACTTTTAGAGGAACCTGCCGAGTTGACGGAAGCGGAAATTGCCGAAACCGCTTAGTGGTGCAGAAAAGTCCTGAAATATAGGGAGGAAGGGAGTTTGAGAGAAGAGGGGGTAGACAAAAGGGGGAGTCCGATGGGATGTTAGAGTTCTCCAAACGTCCAACAGCAACATCATGACTCCCCGACTCTATCATCAACTCGAAAGCCAGTTAAGTCAATGGATGAAACCTAAAGACCAACGACATCTGCGCGGGGTGGCTGAAATTGTGGCCGCCATGTTGCAATCGGGAAGCGGATGCGTGAGTCACTGGCTGCCTTATCTGGCTCACCGAGATTGCCAAGCTCGCAGTCACATGGCTCGCTTGAGCTATCTACTGCACAACCCGCAAATGACCCCAGAGCGCTACTATCAACCTCTGATGCGAGCCTTACTGGCCGATTGCCAGGGGACGGAAATGAGTCTGAGCTTAGATACCAGTATGTTGTGGAATCAATACTGCTTGATTGAGGTCTGCTGGGTGTGGGGCGGACGATCGATTCCTC
The DNA here is from genome assembly GCA_937121005.1 of uncultured cyanobacterium. Classification (GTDB taxonomy): domain Bacteria; phylum Cyanobacteriota; class Cyanobacteriia; order Cyanobacteriales; family Geitlerinemataceae; genus CAKZKB01. The sequence continues at coordinate 12,513 of CAKZKB010000704.1, forward strand.
TGGCTCAGGATGTTATCGAACACAGCAGTGCCAGCGTCTCCTTCGAGCAATACCGTCCGGTACTGGAGTCGGCCCGTGCCGTTCTCCCCGATAACTGTACGGTAACGTTGCTCGCCGATCGAGGATTCGAGCATGGAGCCTTGATGCGCTGGTTGGCACAAAACCAATGGCATTGGTGCATTCGAGCTAAATCTGACCTGTTAGTAGCTCTGGCTGGTGGTGGCAACTACAAGGTGTCCCAACTCCTGCCCCCAGAGGAAGAAGCTCGCTTTTATCCGAATGTCAACATTCTTAACGATGTTTCGTGTCATCTGGCTACAGCGAACTTGACTGAGGCGGGTGAACCTTGGGCCGTTCTCACGGATAAATCCCTTTCGCTGCAAGTGTTTGCCAATTACGGACAACGCTTTGGCAGTGTTGAACCTCTGTTCAAAGATTACAAGTCGGCGGCTTTCAATCTGTTGCGCTCTGGTGTGCGTGATGCGGATGCTCTCCGTTGCTTGCTGATGTTACTGGCCATCGCCAGTATATTGGCTGTTCATCTGGCGGTGATGCTCGTGCAGTATGGGCAACGCCAGCGTCTTGATTGGCACTCCCAACGGGGCTTAAGCTTTCTCCAACTGGGTTTACGCGAGGTGCAGCGACGGTTGTATCTGGGCTGGGTTTATCCTCCATTGACACCACTCCCTCCTATTAGTCCACCCACTGCCTGTGCTTCTGTGACTAAACGCCATATTCTCGATTGCCAGATTGAATTTTCTCGCGTCTCTACCGCTTGACTTCCACCTTCGAGTTTTCTGCACCACTAAGACCACAACCGTCTGTGTTTATCCTAATTCACCCGCGATCGCATTCTTTAGTAGTTGCCTCGAGACGCTGCCAAATTTCTACCATCAACTCGTCTAACCCCATGCGGGCCACAGCAGAAATCCTAAATACCCGAACCGAGGATAGTTGTTCGAGTTGAGACGCGATCGCCTCAATTTCGGCACTGTCTTCTCCGAACGCATCGATTTTATTGAGGGCGAGAATTTGCGGACGATCGCTTAAATTGGGTTCGTAGGCGGCTAACTCCGCTTGGATGGTTTGGTAGTCGGCGATCGGATCGGCTGAGGTGACATCCACCAAGTGCAATAATAAGCGAGTCCGCTCGATATGGCGTAAAAATTCGTGTCCCAAACCTGCCCCGGTATGGGCTCCAGAAATTAAACCTGGAATGTCGGCAAAAACCGTGCCGTCGCCAGTGGGTTTGCGGACTACACCCAAGTTGGGAACCAGAGTTGTAAACGGATAGTCGGCAATTTTAGGTTGCGCCGAAGAGAGTACCGAAATCAGCGTTGATTTCCCGGCGTTGGGTAAGCCAATAATTCCGACTTCGGCCAGCAGTTTTAACTCCAAACGCAACTGGCGAATTTGACCGGGAAGCCCCCGCAACGCGCGATCGGGGGCGCGATTGGTGTTACTTAAAAAGTGCTTGTTTCCTAAACCGCCTTTACCGCCAATTGCCACGCACAACTGCTGTTTTTCTGCGACTAAATCTCCCAATTGTTCCCCGGTATCGAGGTCGAATACCATCGTCCCACACGGCACTTCTAAAACGCGATCGTCTCCATCGGCCCCGGTGCGATTTTTCGGGCCGCCACGCTTGCCATCTTCAGCTTTGAAACGGCGAGAATACTTAAAATCGAGCAACGTTTGCAATCGTTCGGTGGCTTCTAAAATTACCGATCCGCCCCGGCCGCCATTGCCCCCGGCCGGCCCCCCGGCGGGCACGTATTTTTCTCGGCGAAAGGCAACCATGCCATCGCCACCTTGTCCGCCTTCAACTTCTATTTCAACGCGATCGATAAATTGCATAGACTTCAGTTAGTCGATCCTCGCAAGCGCTCTATCTCTAAGATACAATAACATTGATTCTTCTACTAGCCATAGCGACTAGCGAAAGCACGACGCGATCGCACCAGTTGGACGATCGGGCCGATGAGGGAATAATCTTGCGTACTGGCAGCATATTGGAGCGCCATTTCTCGCAGTTCCATTGCTTCGCTAAAGGGTAATAACGTCGCCAGGAGAAAATATACGCCGCGAAAGCGAGGATCGCCAATGTGTTTTTCGGGGCGATCGCTGCCTTTTTCTAAGAAGGTTTGGACGATAAAAAACTCAGCAATTTTGTCGTGGCGAAAGTACCATTCCTCCTTGACTTTCCCCGCCGTATCGGTAAACTTTCGGTGCAGCACCATTTTGAACCGTTTCAAGCAAGGTAGCTCGTGACTCCACTTTTCCGCTTCGATGTTGGTGGCATCGTTGAGGCGCATTTGGTACACCATTTCCGAAAAAGAATCGAGGGGAAACTCTCGTAAATGTTTCCGCTTGTAATCGGCTGCCATCAAGTCGTACTGCTGTTGTTGTAAATTGAGCAAATCTGGCGTTTCTCGGTTGGCCAGCATTTGCGCTACCACTGTCAGTTCCATCGGGTTAGAGAGCATTCGCCGCACGGCAATTTTTTCGTCTTCTGTTTGGGTGGTAAACTCCACTTGCGCCAGGTAATTTTGGCAAGTTTGGGCGTATTCCATGCCAGAAACGGGAGCATCAGCAGGTAAAATTGCTTGTCGGGAGATGAGAAATTCTTCGATTTGCTGCGGTTCTAGAGGTTGCAAACTGTAAACATTTGCCGTCGCCGTTGCGGGCGGTTGCCACTCGATGGGCTGCGTGGTTAAAATAATGTTACCTTTGAAGTAGCGCTCTACAAAACTGGAGATTTTGGCGCGAGTATCGGGAGTGACTTCGTTAAGTCCGTCGATGCAAATGTCGATCGCGCCACTGTAAACCAAGTTGCGAAGAAAGTCCGCATCTTCCGCTTGTCCGTGCAGTTTGGCACGAATGGCTTCCATCACGCCACCTTCGCATTTTTTCGCTGGCAAAAATACGACGATGCGGCGAGAAGTGGCAACCAAATATTTGAGAAACATGGATTTCCCCAGTCCCGACTCGCCTTCGAGAACCAGTTGCCCTTTGAGTTCGGGAATGGCATTTTGGATGGGAATGCTTTCGGGTTGGATGTTGCGTTTGACGTGGGATCTGGGAAAGTAGGTTTGCGAATTGAAGTTTTCTAAATTGGCATCGGCGAGGAGAGATGGTTTGAAGGGCTCGAAAAGTTTGGCACGCAAAAAGGGCACCCAAGTGAGTGCTAAACCCACGTAACCCAAGCCGAAGAATTTGCGAACGTAGGGGTTCCAAAAAAAGATTGCTTGGACGAAGGCGAAGCGAGGGTAGAGGAAAATCAAGGCGATCCAAAAGGCGACGTGAGCGATCCATGCTTTGCCGAGAATTTCGGTAATTTTTCGCTGTTGGCGAGATTCGATCTCGGTTTCAATATTTCTAAGATAGGCATTTAGATCGCTGATTACTGTCTCGTCTATGTAAAAGTTGGTATCTTCTGTTGCCTCTTTCAAAGGTTCTCGAGCAAACTTCAACGCAGCTATCAACTTCTGAAGTTTTGGAGTTTCGATCTCTCCTGAGTTTGCTTGAATGTTGCGGCTCATATTGCGTAAACTACCAGCAGCACTGCGGCGAACTAATTCATCATCATTTGTATTGGAGAGAACATCAACGAGAACCGCGATCGCTTCAAGATCGCTTTCTGCTATTGCTCCTAAACTTCCAGCAGCACTGCGGCGAACTAATTCATCATCTTCGGCATCAGAGAGAACATCAACGAGAACCGCGATCGCTTCAAGATCGCTTTCTGCTATTGCTCCTAAACTTCCAGCAGCATTATCGCGAACTAATTCATCATCATTTGTATTGGAGAGAACATCAACTAGAACTGCGATCGCATCGGGTGAGCCTTCTGCTATGTTTCCCAAGCTACCAGCAGCATGGAGGCGAACCTCTTTAGAATTTTTGGGATCGGCAAGAATATCGACGAGAGCCGCAATCGCCTTAGAATCGCGTTCTCCAATGCTTCCCAAACTTAAAGCAGCATTGACACGAATCTTTTCAGAATTATTGACATCGAGGAGAACCTCGACTAAAATTGCGATTGCCTCGGGCGAGTCTTCTTCTATCTTTCCCAAACTAAAAACAGCATTTTCACGAACCGATTCAGAAGGATCGGGACGAGAGAGAACACCAACTAGAGCCGAGATCGCTTCCGGTGAGTCTTCCGAGTCTTCCGAGTATTCTCCTATCATTCCCAAACTGGAAGCAGCATTGCTGCGAACTAATTCAGAAGGATCGGGACGAGAGAGAACATCAACTAGAACCGCAATCGCTTCCGGTGAGTTTTCTCCCATGGTGATGATTCCCAAACTGTCAGCAGCACTGCTACGAACTAATTCAGAAGGATCGGGACGAGAGAGAACATCAACTAGAACCGCGATTGCTTCGGGCGAGCCGCTCCCAATTGCTGCCAAACTGTCAGCAGCACTGCTACGAACTAATTCAGAAGGATCGGGACGAGAGAGAACATCAACTAAAGCCGCGATCGCTTCCGGTGAGTCTTCTCCCATGGTGATGCTTCCCAAACTGTCAGCAGCATTGCTGCGAACTAATTCTGGAGAATTGGCATCAGAAAGAACGTTGACTAGAGCATCGAGCGCTTTCCCAAAAATTTCTCTATCTAATTTCGTTGGAACCCCGGCGGCTATGAATCTATTGTACCCGCCCATACTCCAGGCGGCAACAGCACGAGTTTGTATTGATTTGCTCGTATCTTCAAGGGTTTCAATTAGGAAAGGGATTGCTTCCTCATAGCAGTTGTTGATAATAGAAGCGGTGATGGGTTCATCGTAGAACAGCCACCGCTCGATCGCTTCATCGTCAATCTCGTCGAACTTCTCAATATTCGCTCGAATCTCTACCTCCGTACATCCCGCCTGCACCGGATTTACCAGCAGCAAGGGTAACGCACAGCCGAGTAGCAGTGCTTTAGCGAAGGAGTTTTGAGGCAGGCGCAGCTTCATGTCGGTTTTTCCCTACCGTATCCCTTCTAACATAGCCCGCCGCCAGCAGAACGGCAAGCGAGCTCAGCGATCGGCATATACCCGATTCTATCTCTGTTTAACCTGATTTGAGATCGCCCGCGACAAATTATGTCATAATCAGATCGGATAGTCCACAATGAGGAGCAAAATCGACTTGCAGTATGACCAGAGGATCTCGGATACAAGCCTCTCCCTTTAGGGAGAAGAGGATAGGGCATTGTCTTAGTTCAAGCCTCTGAACTTTAGCCAGAGGTCTTAATTCTGAATTCTGAATTCTGAATTTTGAATTGGAGCGAAGCGACTTGACTGTTCGGCTCCATCCCCACGCCCGATCGCGGCTCGTCGAACGAGGGGCAACAGAAGCCGAAGCGATCGCAACTGTCGAAAATGGTACGACATTTGCTGTCAAATTTGGACGCAACGGATTTCGTCGTACTTTTCCCTTTAACGATCTCTGGCGAGGCAAAAGATACTCAATGAAGAAAATTGAAGCGATCGCCGTTCGAGATGGGGAAGATTGGTTAATTATTACAGTTATCGTCAAGTTCTTTTAAGGAGCAGGTTCGATGAAAATTACCTACGATCCGAGATACAATATAGCATATATCTATTTATGCGAACAAACCACATCGGTAGAAACCATAGAAGTCAGCGATCGCATGAATGTCGATTTAGCTCCCGATGGCACAATTTACGGTGTCGAACTTCTCGATGCCAACCAACAGCTAGGATCGGATCCTGAAGGCAAGTTAGTTGTCATCAACGAACAGTCAAACGAAGCGATCGAGATTCCTTTGTCGGTGAGACAATAGCACTCGGAGAAAATAATGGTAAACTATGTCCCAAATCGTAACTATTCAGGTGTCCGATCGGTAACAGGCGGAGAAACCCGGTTTCTCAAAGGATAAACTCGAATTTTACCTGGCGATCGACCAGAAACCGGGTTTCTGGATACCACCTGAATGCTTACCCCAAATCGAGTCAGTCGCGATCGCCCGTAGCAACCCTACAGCTTCACGACTTGGCGAACAAACATTAATATTTGCCAACAGCAAAGAGGTAAAATGGCAGAAATTGCACTCAACTCGGAGCAACTTAGAGAAGAAATCAAAAAGGCGATCGTCGAACTTCTTCAGGACAACAAAGAGGAAGTTTACGAGCTTCTAGTCAAGATCGTTGAAGATGTCACTATGGAACGGGCGATCGCAGAGGGTGAAACCAGCGACTTTGTCGATCGCGAGACAATTTTCAACATCTTGGAAGCTGAGCGATGAAGGTTCGATTTAGGAAAAGTTTTGAAAAAGACTTGAGGTAACCATTCAGGGGGGTAGCGTGGTACGCTAAACAGTTAAGCATTTAGGTGAAAGCAAGAAACCCGGTTTCTCAAAGGATAGACTCGAATTTTATCTGGCTATCTGCCAGAAACCGGGTTTCTACACCCGAGGCGCGATCGGACACCTGAATAGTGACGACTTGAGAAAGTTAAAAAATCCTGAATTGCTTGCGAGAGTTAGCCAAAAAACAAGGCTTTAGGGACGAACGCATTGTCCGTTAAGCCTCCCTAAAACCTAGATTCTAACACCGACACCTATTTGCGCCGTCCGCTACCGGAACGGGGAGAAACATCACCGCGCTGTTCGGTTTGAGCGGAAAATAAACCGCGACTGGCTGTTAAACTGGTGGTAGTGCGATCGGATTGTTCTGACACGATGGGAGAATTGGCTTCGGCTTGCAATGTCACGACCAAACCCAAAGAGATGCCAGATAGGAGTAAAATACTTAAAGTACGCACGATCGATAGTATCCGCATGAGAACGACTACTTCCTAATACGGGCGACTTATCGAAACATCAGGATAAGATGGTAGGATGCTCGAGGCGATCGTCAATCGAGAATTCTGAATGCGAGACCGAGCTCATCTAGTCGGAGCCAACTTTGCCGGTGCGGACTTGCAAGGAGCCGACTTCAGCCACGTTAATTCGATCGGAGCCGATCTGCGAGGAGCGAACCTGCGCGGCGCGGACTTGAGCGGTGCGAACCTGATTGGAGCCAACCTGCACGGGGCGCGTTTGAGCGGTGCGGACTTGAGCCAAGCTAAGCTCGATCGCGCCAATTTCAGCGAGGCCGATCTGCGCTACGCTAACCTCAGCGAAGCCAGTGCGCTCCGCGCGATCTTCTGCGGAGCCGATCTCACCGAGGCGCGTTTCTACCGGGCCATTTTGTGCGGAGCCGATCTCAGTCGCGCTCGTTTGGTGGCGGCGGATCTGTATGGGGCCGACCTCAGCGACGCGCAACTGTACGCCATCGACCTGCGCTGGGCCAATTTAACTAAAACCAATTTAGCGCGATCGAACCTCCGCGACGGGAAGTTATATCGCGCCAAACAGCATAAAACTCATTTTGCCGAGACGATCGCCCCTGACGGTACGATGCGATCGTCTTAAATTAATGTAGGGGCGAATGGCATTCGCCCAATCCGAAGTGTAGCACTGTTTTCGGAAAA
>CAKZKB010000705.1 GCA_937121005.1 uncultured cyanobacterium
GGTGGTGGAGGAGCTCCGCCGCCCCCCCCCCCTCCTGTAGCAGCCGATACTGAGCCGAACAATGAAGTAGGACAAGCAGTTAACATTGATGTCCTAACGGGAACGGTTAACATTGAAGGCAATGTTAACTTCAACGATCGAGATGATTTCTATCGCTTCCGTCTACTCGAGCCCAGTCGGTTTTTTGCTACGGTGGATGGGACAACAGCGTTCACAGATTTGACCCTGTTTGAGGATATCAACGGCAATAACCAAATTGATTCAAACGAGCGTGTTTTTGATAGCTCTGGTCGTTCTATTGAACGAAGTCGAACTTTAGGAGCCGGCACTTATTTCGTTCAAGTTGAATCTGACTCTGCTGGTCGTAACACTAACTATACGCTTGGGTTGACTGCTACTGTTACCAGCCAAGCTGTAGATTTAGGAAGTTCAAGTAGTGCACGAACTGTTGAAGACTTCGTTGGACGTAGCGATCGGGAAGATATATATCGCTTTATTCTTCCTAATCCTACTCAGACAACAATTTCAATTGGAGGTGCAACTGAATTTGTGTCTGTAGCTTTATTTGAAGATATCAATGGCAACAACCAAATTGATTCTAATGAACGAGTGACTGATTTTTCCTCTAACTCTAATAATTCCTTTCGCGAGTTTACAAGGGAATTGAGTGCCGGAACTTATTTCATTGTTGTAGGTTCTGATTTGGGAGAAAATTCCAACTACACCTTGTCCTTTATGGCATAATTTCCTTGTAGGGGCGATTCGCGAATCGCCCCTACATTCGTTTGTTCGTAACCCCTCTGGTTTGTACGCGAACCGGGGGGTTTTCAATTCATAACCCGATCGCCCTCACGAGACCCAAAGGCGATCGCCGCGTACCTGACTGGGAAAGCGACCCGTTACAAAATGTGCTAGACTATGTAGAAGCTGCCAAAATCGTAGATGCTAATCCAAAATCCGTCTTGGAAAGTTTGGGGGGAAGAAAATCTACGCCCCCAACTTTCCGCAAAATCTAAAATCCAAAATTGATATGACTCGTTTATCCCATCGCACCGCATTAAAACACCGTCTCCCACCTCTAGAAAGCGGCGATCGCCTGACTCGTGAAGAGTTTGAACGGCGCTATACAGCCGACGATCGCGCTATTAAAGCCGAACTCATTGAAGGTATTGTTTACGTGGCATCTCCTTTACGTTTTCCGCTTCACTCTGAACCTCACAGTCGTCTCAACACTGGGTTGGGAACCTACGCCGCGTTTACCCCCGGTACGCGATCGGGAATTGAACCCACCGTGCGCTTGGATCGTGCTAATGAAGTGCAACCGGACATCGCTTTGATGTTGGACGAAACAGCAGGGGGGAACGCCAGAATTACTGAGGATGGCTATTTAGAAGGTGCGCCGGAATTGGTGGTCGAAATTGCTGCCAGTAGTGCCGCGATCGACCTAAATCGGAAACTACAAGTCTATCGTCGCCATGGCGTGTTAGAATATATTGTCTGGCAATCCTACGAACAGCGACTCGATTGGTTTGTACTGGAGGGAGAACAGTATCAACCTCTAGTTCCAGACGACGATCGCGTTTTGCGTTCTCGCGTGTTTCCCGGTTTGTGGTTGGCGATCGATGCGTTTTCGGGCGATCGCATGACAGAAGTGTTGGAAGTGTTGCAACAGGGAATGCGATCGTCGGAATATTTGAAATTTAAGGAGGCGATCGGCTGATACATGACAAAACGCGATAAGCTGCGCGATCGCCTCAGAAATAAAGGGAAAAACGGTGTAGAAACCCGGTTTCTAAAAGGATAAACTCGAATCTTATCTGGCGATCGGCGAGAAACCGGGTTTCTGACTTTAACCTGAATATTTATGTCAAACGAGTTATCGATTTTTTAGAGCGAGGCGAGGAAACAAATGATTAAAACACAAGAAAAAGTCGCCAACTATCCCATTGTCATTTATCCCTGCGAGGAAGGGGGATACGTGGCAGAAGTCCCCGCATTGAAAGGCTGTTTGGCACAGGGGGAAACCTTAGCCGAAACCCTAGCAGAACTGGAAACGGTCACGTTGTTGTGGATAGAAACGGCACAACAACACGGGCGGAGTTTACCCGATCGCGGATTCGCGATCGCGAAAATTAAAACCTCGATCGACAGTTTATCGTAGGGTGGGCATTGCCAGCCCTTTCAAGGTGCTCGACGAGATAGCGGGCTTTCAGGGATCCCAGCCGCGACAAATTCGCTAACCGGAGCGATTTGATGGGCTAGATCTGCACATCAAATCGCCTGAAACGACCATTTCTCGTCCTAGAACAGCCCATATTGAGGCCACCTTGAAAGGGCTGGGTGGGCATTGCCCACCCTACCTAATCTCTAATCCAAAAGTAGGACAGCAGCCCCAAACGAATATTACGATCGTAATACCACGATCGCGATTTGGGAATATTCGAGACGGCGATCCGGCCCGCAGGTTAGCACCAGACAGCGCGATCGGGCGATCGCGATCGCCCCTGGGTAGAAAATCCTCCCATCGGGCGCGATAATAGACCAGGACGTGCGACGAGGAGGAACCCATTCGTGCCCAAACCCAGCGAATATGCCGTTTACCTGTTCTTTTCTGGCGGACACCGGGAAGAAGTCCGGTTTCCCACCATCCAAGAATTCCAAAACTGGTACGCCAAGGAGTTAAAGCCCCACGCTGACTCCAGCGAGTTTATCAGCGTTCCCATCAAAAATATTCAAGGAGAGTACATGGTGACGCGCCCGTCGGCCATTCTGGCCATTCGCGTCGAACCCATCTATATGTCCAGCGTCGATCGCGAATACTAGCGTGGCCCCACCTCGCATAAATAGCGCGATCGCGCTACAACGTAAACAAGGCGATGTCCTCTGTGGCATCGCTCCCCCCACCCCGATCCGTTGTGGTATCTTAGTTAAACTCGTGCCCGACGGCTCGGCTATTCCATAACACCCATTTATTGAATCCCTTTTTTCGTCAAAATCGAAACTGCCCCCGCGCAGTGTTTTTGAAGCTGACTTAAAATCCGCCTAGCGGCACTTGCTCTATGGACGCACCCTTCGATATTACGCTGCTTATCGTCCTCACCGTCATCGCCGGGATCGGGGCGCAAGTGCTGGCCGACTATCTCAAAATTCCTGCCATTGTCTGCTTGTTGCCCCTCGGTATTCTTTTGGGGCCGAGTGGCTTAGACTGGCTGCACCCCAACTTACTCGGCGACGGTCTCGAGGTGATTGTCTCTTTGGCTGTGGCCGTGATTCTGTTTGAAGGCGGCCTCAACTTAGAATTGCGTGCCCTGGGACAAGTTTCGGGAAGTTTGCGGAATTTAGTCACCATTGGGACGCTAATTTCCTTGATCGGCGGTGGGTTTGCGGCCCACTGGTTCAGCGAATTTCCCTGGCCGATCGCCTTTCTCTACGCCGCTTTGGTGGTTGTCACCGGGCCCACCGTCATCGCCCCGTTGCTTAAATACGTGCAGGTCGATCGCCCCGTGGCCGCCCTTTTAGAAGGAGAAGGCGTACTCATCGACCCCGTAGGAGCCATTCTCGCCGTTCTCGTGCTCGATGTCATCCTCAACGGCGACACGGATATCGCCAGCGTCGTCACGGGTTTGGTATTGCGCTTGGGGGTTGGGGCCGCGATCGGAGTGACGGGGGGCTGGTTGATGGGATATTTCCTCAAACGAGCCGACTTTCTCTCTGAAGATCTGAAAAATTTAGTCGTCCTGGCCGGACTTTGGGGCCTGTTTGGACTCAGCCAACTGTTACGCGGCGAGTCGGGATTAATGGCCACAGTGGTGGCGGGGATCGTCTTGCGGGCCTCGTCGCTACCGGAGGAACGGCTGCTGAGGCGTTTTAAGAGCCAACTAACCGTGCTCGCAGTGTCGGTGCTGTTTATTTTACTGGCAGCCGATCTGTCTTTAGCCAGTTTGGTCGCCCTCGGTTGGGGAAGTTTGCTGACGGTGGCAGCGTTGATGGTGGTGGTGCGCCCTATCAACGTTTGGATCTGCACTTGGAATAGCGGTCTCAACTGGCGACAGAAGTTATTTTTAGGTTGGATCGCGCCCAAAGGAATTGTCTCGGCTTCTGTGGCTTCCTTGTTCTCAATTTTGCTCACCGAACGGGGTATAAACGGGGGCGACGCGACGAAAGCGCTAGTGTTTTTAACGATTATTATTACAGTAGTGCTGCAAGGGCTAACAGCGAAATTTGTCGCCGAATGGCTCAATATTACCGCACCGTCGGCGACGGGGGCAGTGATCGTGGGATCGAACCCCTTGAGTCGGACGATCGCCCGTTTGTTCAAACAAAGTGGCGAGTCTGTGGTCTTAATTGACAGCAACCCGGAAGGCTACGAAGCGGCCAAACAAGAGGGGTTGCGGGTATTTTTGAGTAGTGCCCTCGATCCCGATGTTTTAGAAGATGCGGGGTTAGACTCTATGGGCACGTTTTTGGCGATGACGAGTAACGGTGAGGTGAATTTGGTACTGGCCCAAAGAGCTCTAGAAGAGTTTAAACCGCCTCGGGCGCTGGCGGTGTTTCCCCGCGATCGCGCGGCTAAGTCCAATTCAGCCAACAAAAATAAGAATAAAAACAAACCCCAACCCGAAAGCGGGACGAAGGTGCAGCAGGCCTTTACGTCGGAATTTGCTCTCAAAACTTGGAACAAACATCTCGACGAGGGAGAGGTGAAGCTGGGAGAAACGGTACTGAAAGAGCCGGGTTTGGCATTCCAGCAAGCACATTTACAAGCGTTGATGCGATCGGGGGATCTCATTCCCTTGTTGCGCGATCGCGATGGCAAGTTGCAAGTGGTGAAGGCGAAAGAAGAGTGGAAAGCGGGCGATCGCATTCTCTATCTACTCTATTCGCCCAAACCCAAACTCCTCAAGCGTCTATCCGGTGGCAACAATTCTAGCACCCAACTGATGGCTGAGAAGTTGCCGGAGGTCGAAGAAATTCCGGTTCCCGCTTCGGCGGAATCGACTTAAGGTTGTTCGGGTTGCGATCGTGCCATTTTGGGATACAATCGGAACGCCTGTCTATCCATTGTCCCCCAAACCGTTATGCACGATCGCCCGTCGCAACGCTACTGGAAAAGCAATATCGCCCTGATTCGTATTTTACTGGCGATTTGGGCTTTAGTGGCCATTTTCGCCAGCATTTTATTTGTCGAACCCCTTAACGCGATCGAGATCGGTCAAATTCCCTTTGGTTTCTGGATCGCACAACAGGGAGCAATTTTTATCTTTGTGATTCTCATTTTTGTTTATGCCATTCGCATGGATGTTTTAGAGAAACAAGCAAACGACGAAGACAATCGCGACTCAGCTACATCGAATGACGAATTGTAGAAGCGGAGGGCGAAGCATTCGCCTTCTAGTTGATTCAGTTATTCTCTCTTTTTCGGTGCGAATGCTTAGCCCCTACAGTTAAAGATCGGGATTTTTCCCCATCACCCATTACCAATTACCCAATTTTAAAATGTCACCTGAAGCCTGGACGACCATTTTAGTCATTCTTTCGTTTATCCTTTACGGTTACATTGGTTGGCGATCGCGGGTTAAAGATACCCGAGGCTTTTTTGTTGCCGAACAAGGGGTTCCGGCGATCGCCAATGGTGCAGCCACCGCCGCCGATTGGATGTCGGCTGCTTCGTTTATTTCCATGGCGGGATTGATTTCTTTTTTAGGGTACGATGGCTCCATTTACTTATTGGGATGGACGGGAGGATATGTTCTTTTAGCCTTACTTTTGGCTCCCTATTTACGCAAGTTTGGTAAGTATACGGTTCCCGATTTTGTTGGCGATCGCTACGACTCGAAAGTGGCGCGAATTATTGCGGTGATTGCCGCCATTTTTGTATCCTTAACCTACGTCGCCGGCCAGATGCGCGGTGTCGGTATCGTCTTCAGTCGCTTCTTGCAAGTGAACATCGAAACTGGAGTCGTTATCGGCATGGTCATTGTGGCTTTTTTTGCCATTCTTGGTGGCATGAAAGGCATCACTTGGACGCAGGTAGCGCAATACTGCGTTCTGATTTTCGCTTATTTAATTCCGGCGATCGCGATCGCCATGTTGCTAACTGGAAACCCGATCCCCCAACTGGCGTTTACCTTTAGCGATATCGTTGATAAACTCAATGGCATCCAAGTCGATCTCGGTTTTGCTGAATATACTAAAGCCTTCTCTAGTAAAACAATGCTTGACGTGCTGTTTATTACGTTGGCATTGATGGTAGGAACCGCCGGACTTCCTCACGTCATCGTCCGCTTTTACACCGTTCCCAACGTGCGGGCAGCGCGGTATTCTGCGGCTTGGGCGCTACTGTTTATTGCCATTCTCTACACCACTGCGCCGGCTGTGGGAGCGTTTGCGCGGTACAACCTCATCGAAACCTTGCACGACAAACCCATCGAAACCGTGCAGGAACTCGACTGGGTAGAAAAATGGCAAAATACTGGACTGCTACAACTGGAAGATAAAAATAACGACGATCGCCTGCAACTCACCCCGGATGCTGAAACCAACGAAATTACCATCGATCGCGACATTATCGTTCTCTCCACCCCAGAAGTTGCCAAACTCGCACCCTGGGTAATTGCGGTTGTGGCGGCGGGTGGTTTAGCGGCCGCTTTATCCACTGCGTCCGGTCTCCTTTTAGTCATTTCCAGTTCCGTTGCCCACGATTTGTACTATCGGATTATCGACCCCACTGCTTCGGAGTCCAAGCGGTTGCTTGTGGGGCGATTTATGGTGGGAATTGCCATCGCAGTCGCGGGCTATTTCGGCATCAATCCTCCCGGTTTTGTCGCCCAAGTCGTCGCCTTTGCCTTTGGCTTAGCCGCAGCCAGTTTTTTCCCGACGATCGTCCTGGGAATTTTCGACAGTCGCACCAACAAACAAGGGGCGATCGCGGGCATGATTGTCGGTTTGGTGTTTACCACTGCCTATATTATCGGCATCAAATTCTACGGAATGCCCCCTTGGTTCTTTGGCGTTTCCGCCGAAGGCATCGGGACGCTTGGTATGGTACTTAACGCCATCGTCACCTGGAGTGTGTCTCGCCTGACACCGCCACCCCCCGCCGAAATCCAAGCCTTCGTGGAAAACCTGCGATCGCCCTTGGCAGAACCCCCCGCTTTAGCCGATATTGGCGAAGAAGAACTCGATTGATCCCCTGGGGGCACTGGCGGCTGGCCCCAGCCTTTCCCGCCGCCCTCGCCCCCGCCAACATCCGGCCCGAGATGAAAAGGCCTTAAGGATGTGTTACATTTTTCTTATTAAGGATTTTCCATCCATTTGACCGAACTTCATGTTTACCAAACCAATCGCCGATTCCAAGGTCTACAAGTGGTTTAACGAACGCTTGGAAGTAGAAGCGATCGAGGACGACATCACCAGTAAGTACGTCCCCCCCCACGTCAACATCTTCTACTGCTTGGGCGGGATCACCCTCGTCTGCTTCTTGATCCAGTTCGCCACTGGCTTCTTGATGACGTTCTACTACAAACCCACCGTCACCGAAGCCTACGCCTCCATTCAGTACATCATGACCGAAGTCAACTTCGGTTGGCTGATTCGATCGATCCATCGCTGGTCGGCCAGCATGATGGTACTGATGATGATCCTGCACGTTTTTCGGATCTACCTCACGGGTGGGTTCAAAAAACCCCGCGAACTGACCTGGGTTACGGGTGTGGTTCTGGCTGTTATCACTGTCACTTTCGGTGTCACCGGATACTCCCTACCCTGGGATCAGGTGGGATACTGGGCCGTTAAGATCGTCAGTGGCGTTCCCGAAGCCATTCCCGTCGTCGGTAGCACGATCGTCGAGTTGATGCGGGGCGGTACCAGCGTCGGACAAGCCACGCTGACCCGCTTCTACAGCTTGCATACCTTCGTTCTTCCCTGGTCGATCGCCGTCTTTATGCTGCTGCATTTCTTGATGATTCGCAAGCAAGGCATTTCTGGCCCCTTGTAAACCCAGGAATTGGGTAGCCGGGAACCATTCCCGATTACCCATTATCTCTTACCGATTCACCCGAGAACAATCATGCCAACCATCAAAAAACCCGATTTCAGCAATCCCATGTTACGGGAAAAACTGAAGAAAGGCATGGGCCACAACTACTACGGCGAACTTGCCTGGCCCAACGACCTCCTTTACGTTTTCCCGGTGGTGATTTTAGGAACCTTCGCCTGCATTGTCGGTTTATCCGTCCTCGATCCGGCCATGGTCGGCGAACCCTCCGATCCTTTTGCCACTCCCTTAGAAATTCTCCCGGAATGGTATCTCTATCCCGTATTCCAAATTTTGCGCGTCGTTCCTAACAAACTGTTGGGCGTGTTGTTGCAAACGTTGGTTCCTCTGGGATTGATTTTAGTCCCGTTCATCGAAAACGTCAACAAGTTCCAAAACCCCTTGCGCCGTCCGATCGCCACGACGGTGTTTATGGTGGGGACGATCGTCACTTTGTGGTTAGGAATTGGGGCGACAATGCCTATCGACAAGTCTTTGACGTTGGGGTTGTTCTAAACCCATTTACACTACGGTTACACAAGACCCGGCCTCTGCGACGAAGCCGGGTTTTTATCGTTAGCAATATCCCACAGAACGATCGCGGCGAATTTCCGTAACGCGATCGGCGGTTTCGAGTAGGGACTCGGGCATATTCGGCCCGGTGAGAACGATATCGACATGAGGCGGACGCTGCTGTAAAAATTCGATGGCCTCGGCTTCGTCAATGAGTCCGAAATGAATTGCTAAACTCAACTCGTCGAGAATGGCGAGGGTGTAGTCTCCTTCGGCGATCGTCCGGCGAACGTGCCGCCACAACCGTTGTAGGGACTGGATTTCGGCATCGTCGAGGTGCGGCGTATCCACGCATCGGGCCAAATCGCACCGGATCCACTCGAGATGTTGCCCCAAGCGTACCGGGCGATCGTACCCCTGACCGATACCGCCTTTAAGAAATTGTACCACCAAGACCGAGGTGCCCTGACCCGCTACCCGTAGCGCCTGGGCCACCACGTCGGTGAAAAAGCCACGCTGGGAACTGGTAAAAATCTGTACGGATCCTGAAATGCTGTAGGAGAAAGGGGTAACGGTTTTGACGGCGGTTTCGACTGGTGCAACCATAGCGCGGCGATCGGCTTCGAGGACAATATATAGCGTACTTTATCGTATTTTCTCCCCATTGACCACTAGATGTAGGATAAGATTTACAAATGCTGGCCCCAGTTGCGATGGCGAGGGTGGGGCAGCGGCCCGATCGCGGCCAAAATGGAGAAGAACAATTCTCCTACTCTCGCTAAAATAGTATTAGAGACAACAGCATCGAGGAAACATTCATGCGTTCGGGTTTGCGAATTGGCTCGGTATTTGGCATCCCTTTTTACCTCCATCCCACCTGGTTTATTATTCTAGCTTTATTTACGCTTGCCAAGGCGGTCTACTGGCAAGAACGCTTTCCCGAATGGGGAACGGCGATGGCGTGGGGGACGGGATTAGCGGCATCGTTGCTGTTATTTTCGTCAGTGTTGCTGCACGAGTTGGGACATAGTTTAGTCGCCTTGTCGCAAGGGATTCAGGTCAACTCGATTTCTTTATTTCTGTTCGGTGGAGTTGCCGCGATCGAGCGCGAGTCGAAAACGCCCGGACAGGCATTTCAAGTCGCGATCGCGGGGCCGGGAGTCAGTTTTGCGCTGTTTCTTCTCCTCACGGGGATTTTATCTCTGCTGCCAGAAACGACATCGCCGATGCGAATTCTAGCAGAAAATCTGGCCAGTGTCAACCTGATTTTGTGTTTGTTTAATCTGATTCCCGGACTGCCATTGGATGGCGGACAAGTGCTGAAAGCAGCAGTTTGGAAATGGACGGGAAATCGGTTTACTGCGGTGCGCGTCGCTGCCAAAACCGGACAGTTTTTAGGGGTAGTGACAGTGGCTTTAGGCGCGATCGCCTTTGGGTTTGCGGGGACGGGTGGTTTGTGGATTGCCTTTATCGGCTGGTTTATTTTCCGCAATGCTAGCGCCTACGATCGCCTCTCGCGCCTGCAAGAAGTTCTCCTTCAGACTACCATCAACGAAGCCAAAAGTAAAGGATTTCGTGTCATTGATGCTCGCATGAGTTTGGGAGATTTTGTGGGTAAATATTTACTGTCGAGTTGGGATAGTAACGGCAAACGCCAGGATACTTACCCCTACTACGCCGCTTCTGAAGGACGCTATCGCGGCGCGATCGCCATCGAAAAAATCCGAGAAATGGAGCGATCGGCTTGGGAAACCGAACCCGTTGCCAGTATTGTTCTCTCCTTTGATGACATTCCTACCGTCACGGAAAAAATGTCTTTAGCCGCCGCGATCGATCGTCTAGAACGCGATCGTCTCGACTACCTCACGGTTCTCTCTCCGGCGGGTGCAGTTGCGGGGGTTGTCGATCGCGGTGACATCGTAGAAACGGTGGCGAACAAGCTAGGTATTGCTTTACCCAAAACCGAGATCGATCGCGTCAAAAGTGAAGGAACCTATCCGACAGGATTGCCTTTAAATGTTATCGCCAAAGCGACGATCGCCGAGGAAAGCTAGCTTCTCGGTAAGGACTCAGGTATGCTAGGCTAAACGGGTGTAGAAACCTGGTTTCTCTGTACCACCTGAATCCTTACACTGCTCAATTTTACCAAGGACTACCGATCGCCGTCAACCCGGCCCAATAATAGGGATGGGTGAGATTCGTGCCATCTAAATGCGCGTATTCATTCGGTAGGGGAATTTCCAAACCATTGGCGACAATAGAACCATTGCGAACGGTGACTTCACCGCGTAACATTGCTATTTGTGCCTGTTGCAAGGCTTCAGCTTTAATCGGCGTTTCTCGCAAGTAATGGTAGAATTGAGAAATGGCTGCTAAAGTTCCTAAATCGTCAATTTGCCACAGACTGGCGACGACGGTTTTAACGCCACTCCGCACGGCTAACCCGGCAAAACCCATTTCGGCGTAAACATCTCCGGTTCCCGATTGGCACGCACTGATAAACAGCAATTCCACTGTTGGCGGTGCGTACCATTGCGCTTTGCGGAAGTCGTCGAGCAGCACTTCTGCGTCCCAAAATTGTAGGTAGGTGTTCTTGCGACTGTAAGGATCGTAGATCGCTTCCTCATTGGCGATCGCGTCAAAACTGGCATGAGTCGCTAAGTGGACGATCGCGTAATCGCCGCGTTGTCGCTGTCGAATCAAGTTATCGAGGGTAAATTCTGGGTTGAGAAATGCGGATCCCGGCCAGAGTCCGCTTTCGATTGTAGTTGATGTCGGCGCGATCGCGTTTTGTTTTTGATGGTTTTGTTTGTTGTTAGAAGTGGAAACAGAATCGCCGACAATTGTAGACAATTCTAGGGGAACGGCGGGTAAAGGATCGAGGGTCGTACCGGGAAATTCCGATGCTCCCATGGCTAGCACTCGCGCATTTTGGATGTTACGATAGCGAGTATCGGTGAGGCTCATACTGGGAATGGAGCCAATGCTGTATTTCTCGACTAGAAACTGTTGCGTTTTGTTGTCGTAGAGTGCCGCTAGGGGAATTTGCCGCAAACCCGCATCCCTGGAGAAGATTAACATATCCACGTCCAAGTTTTCGAGTTCGCTTTCGAGAGGACGAATCAGCCAATCGTAAAGTTGCTCGGATGAGGGACGATAGCTGGTAGAGTTGTAGGAGTTGAGGTAGTTAATGAAGTAGGCGATCGCGTCTTCTAATTCTCCTTTGGGGAGATCGAAACTTTTGACGATCGGCTCTCCTTCGGGGACAACTAAGGCCAGAACGAGTGTTTCTTGGTTGGGTTTGTTTGGCACTGGAACGGTTTTGGCATAAACGATAACCCCTTTGCGTCCGGTCTCCGCTTCGATATTGCGAAGCACTTGACGCATATTTTCAACGGTCATTTCTTCCTCGTCACTATCGAGGTTTTCCCCGGCGGACTCTTCAAATTCGGACTCGAATTGTTCGTCGATCGCACTGACGACATCATCGGGACTGCCGATCGTTAACGCATCGAGAATCGATTGGTCAAAAGTATTGACTGTAATGACAGGTGAGGGAAGATCGATTGTTGATGGTTCCGTTGCAGGTTCGGGAGGGTCGATCGGTTCTTCTGCGATTGGCGTTGGTTGCGGTTTGGGTTGCGGTTCGGATGTTTCTGACAGAGTTGTTGCCACTTCCCCATCGCTTTGTGGAGGAGGATCTTGTACTGTAGTAGAAGTCGTAGGTGTTGGATTGTCTGGCGATCGCGTTTCGGCGACGGCGACTTCTGCTGTCACTTGCGTTGTCGTTTCGGCGGTTTCAATAACGCGATCGACAATACTTTCCGATGAGGGTAATTCCGCGATCGCTTCCGGTTCTTGTTGAGGAAGCGACACAATTACCTGTCCGTGTTCCGGTTCGAGTACGGGAGGAACGTTGAGAGAAATAATTGTACCACCACCGCCAGTACCCAGATCGCTCGCAGCAATACCATCTCCAGATGGCGGAATTATCCAGTTAATTGCTAAATTACCTGTTTCGGGATCTTCGTTAATGACTGTTTCTGCATCGAGTAAGTTCCCAATAAGGAAAGCTAACTTTTCCTGGGGAGTGCGATCGGGATCGATCGTATCATCTGGATCTGGCGTAGGTGTGGGAGTCGGATTCGGTGACGGTGTAGGTGTGGGATCCGGCGTGGGAGTTGGATCTGGCGTAGGTGTAGGTGTGGGATCCGGTGACGGTGCAGGAGTTGGATCCGGTGACGGCGTAGGTGTGGGATCCGGCGTGGGAGTTGGATCTGGC
>CAKZKB010000706.1 GCA_937121005.1 uncultured cyanobacterium
AATCGACAATTGGTCGGCGGTGGTGGGCAAAGATCGCATTAACTGGCAAGTCGATCCGCCTCCAGATCTGGTTGTCGAAATTGATGTCACTAACTATACGGATGTAGAGGATTACGCCGCTTACAATGTCCCGGAGGTGTGGTTGTGGAAGCGAGGAAAGTTGGAGATTTATGGACTGCAAAATCGGGAGTACAAAGCGCGATCGCGCAGTCAGTATTTCCCAGAGTTAGAGATAAGCGCGATCGCGATCGATCTGGTTCGCAAAGCCAGCGATCGCGGTACGGGAGTGGCGATCGCTTCGCTCCAATTAAAAATTAAAAATTAAAAATTTAGCCCCCGTTTCTAAAGCCCGAGGCTTGTGACGAGACTGCACTATAATATTTTTTCACGAATGAATTCGGAGGCTTACATCCGCGATCTTATCGGTCAATTCTTCAGCGATTAAAGGCTTTCATCCACTTGCGCCAGATCGATTTTGCTACCTTTTGTTGCTGGAAAACGTGCAGGATAATAAAGGCCAGAAAAACATAGGCAGACCAAAAATGCAAATTGCGTCCCAAATCGACTAAATCGCTGTTCTGTGGAAAAATATCGGGAACGGCCACGCCTAAAAAACGGACGTTATTACTTTGATAGGAGTTGGACAATAAAAAGCCACTGAGGGGAACAGCGAGCATAAACAGATATAAACTGCCGTGCAACGCTGCTTTTCGCCACCATTCGGGTGTCAGTTTGGGAGTGCGTCGCGTATATTTTTTCCAGCACACTTTAAGTAAAATAGCAATGCGCCAAAGCAGCAAACCTGTCACTAAAACGCCCATGCTTTTATGAAAATCGTAAGTGAGGGGGCGCAAGGGAAATTCCCTCGGCCAGTCTGCCATAAAAAAGCCGGTGACAAATAGGACAAAATAGCACCAAGAGGCACTCCAGTGGATGGCCATGAGATGCTGGAACGCACTGTTTAGACGGGGCGATCGCGATCGCGGGGGAATAGGAGAAAGGGGAGGTTGGGGGGAAGTCATTTCAATGAGCAATGAACAATGAACAATGAGCAATACCTCGGACTGAAAGCAGTAGGTTGGTAAGAAGCTCAAAGCAGAAGTCGAGTGCCTACACCAGTTTATACCAGAATATCTGAATGGTTCGGATTTTGCGATTTCGAGCGAGATAAATCTTTAATTTTATGTCGATATCGAACTGGGTAAAGAGGACGAGTCGAGATCGGTGGTATTGTTTTCGGTAGCGGGAAATAGGTCTTCGGTGGCGGGAAAATCGATGGATTCTTCGCGATCGACTCCGGCTGCCATGGCAGCGCGATCGCGCAGTCGATCCGCTCGTTCCTTGTCGGTTTCGTCGCTTAACGCATCGTCCACTCGCTCGACAAAATTGGTTTTTCCTTGTTCGACATCGGATAGGGTATTGATATTGTCGTCGTTGGCTTCATCTGCTGTGCGATCGCGATCGATATACTCGTCAATTTCGGCTCGATTGTCGCAGTAGTAACTCAAAGCAGCGAACACTTGCGCTAAAGTTAACGGGGGAAATCGTGCGGGGATGTTTTCGGGAGAAACCCCAGTATGCCAAGCCGCGACAATAGTACGCACGGGGATCTGAGTGCCCTCGATCGTGGGTTCGCCACTGAGAATGTTAGCATCGGTGACAATATGGCGATAGGGGGTCGATGGTTCCATCTGAAAAACTGCCTTGGCCGCTCTCGATACCGACTAGGATAGCACGATCGCGGCTATGCTACAATAGAAAGTTAGATAGGCTGGAGCGAACCTCGATGAGCGTCAAAGAACTCGAAGCATTTTTAGCACACAAAGAACGAGAAGAACGAGAATGGGAACATCCCGATCGCGAAGCGGTAAAGGTAGAGTGGTTGGGTTACGTTCGGCAGTTTTACGATCGCGTCCTTAATGAATGGTTGTCAGAATTAATCGCAGCCGAAAAAGTTGCGTATGAATTTCAATCCATGACACTGAATGAAGAGCATTTAGGAGTTTACCAAATTGATACCCTGGTTTTACGCTTGGCTGACCAAGAAGTCGCGATCGAGCCGATCGGTCGGATGGTTTTAGGTGTGAGAGGTCGCATTGATATGGAAGGTGTGGCAGGAAAAGTGACGTTTGTTCTCGTCGATCGAGATGCTAAAAACAAGGGCACTGCAATTAAAGCCAACATTCAAAATATAAAAGATGCCGATTTGATAGAACACCTCAGCGCGGATGTCAAAACGAGCGAACAGCCTTTGCAGCCAGAGCTTGCATGGAAAATTTCCCCTCCTCCACCGAGCAAGCATTTAATCGATCTCAACGAAGATACTTTTTCTGACGCGCTGCTAGAGGTATTGCATGGATAGAAAAATTAAAAAAGTCTCTTTATCTAACAGCAAGTTATCTCTCGATCGCGTAGACGAGTATATGGAACTTCAATGTCTACTACGCGCTCACGTAACAAACTTACTACTGTCGGCTGTGTTTTCCCTAGACAAACAGGGAACGATCGCCGTAGAAATCCCATTTTTAATTTTTAATTTTTAATTTTTAATTGACCGATCGCGATCGCGCCGGCCCAAAGTGCGATAGGATGGAGAGCGATACAAAACGCAACATACCCAAACCGTCACCGCAACGCCCGAACAGAACGCATGAAGATCGAAACCCGCACCGAGCCAATGGTGCTCAACATGGGGCCGCACCACCCCTCCATGCACGGCGTACTCCGCCTGATCGTCACCCTCGACGGCGAGGACATCATCGACTGCGAACCCGTCATCGGCTATTTACACCGGGGAATGGAGAAAATTGCCGAAAACCGCACCAACGTCATGTTCGTTCCCTACGTCAGCCGTTGGGACTACGCGGCGGGAATGTTCAACGAAGCCATCACCGTCAACGCCCCCGAAAAGCTAGCCGGGATCGAAGTTCCCAAGCGAGCCAGCTACATTCGGGTTATCATGCTCGAGCTCAACCGCATCGCCAATCACTTGCTCTGGTTGGGGCCATTTTTAGCCGACGTGGGGGCGCAAACGCCGTTCTTCTACATTTTCCGGGAACGGGAGATGATTTACGACCTGTGGGAAGCGGCTACCGGACAGCGACTTATTAATAACAACTACTTCCGCATTGGCGGCGTAGCGGCCGATTTGCCCTACGGTTGGATCGACAAATGCCACGATTTTTGCGACTATTTCATGCCCGTCGTCGATGAGTACGAACGGCTGATCACCAACAACCCAATTTTCCGCCGTCGCGTGGAAGGGATCGGAACCATTTCTCGCGAAGAAGCCATCAACTGGGGCTTGTCCGGGCCGATGTTGCGCGGTTCTGGGGTTAAGTGGGATCTGCGTCGAGTCGATCGTTACGAATGTTACGATGACTTCGATTGGGAAGTCCAATGGGAAACAGCCGGAGATTGTTTGGCTCGCTATTTAGTTCGCATTCGCGAAATGCGCGAGTCGGTGAAAATTCTTCGTCAAGCCCTCGATAGCATTCCTGGCGGCCCGTTTGAGAACTTGGAAGCCAAACGGATGGCCGAAGGGCCGAAGTCGGAATGGAATGGGTTCGACTATCAATTTTCCGGCAAACGGATCCCGCCTACGTTTAAAATTCCAGCCGGAGAACACTACGTCCGTTTGGAGTCGGGGAAAGGCGAGTTAGGGGTATTTATTATCGGCAACGATAATGTGTTTCCCTGGCGGTTTAAAATTCGTCCGGCGGATTTTAACAACTTGCAAATTCTCCCCCACATTCTCAAAGGGATGAAGGTTGCTGACGTGGTGGCGATTCTCGGTAGCATCGACGTGATTATGGGATCGGTCGATCGCTAGCATCCCTCCCTTCAAACCTCTGGGGAGAGGCATGGGAGTTGTAAAGTTTCATGGCGATCGCTTGACGATCGCCATGAAATGGGTGTAATATATTCACATCTTATAATTTAGAATTCAGCAATTGGAGCGTAGCGACTAACAACTGCATAGGGAAGTAACGCCCAGTAATGGTTTGGGCGGGTTGGGTAGTGCGAGGAGAGTTCGAGCCGTCGATCGCGACTGCAATGCAGGATTACCAAACGATCTCCAAATATTCCTAGGAGTGCTGAGATATGGAACATCTCACTCTCAGTTCGGCCTTAGCCGATTTGCCTGCTTGTCACTTTCAAGTCGAACGGCAGACTTTAGGGAAAACGTAAGCATTCAGGTCAAAGCCAGAAACCCGGTTTCTCAAAGGATAAACTCGAATTGTATCTGGCGATCGGCAAGAAACCGGGTTTCTATGCCCATTGACGATCGGACACCTGAATAGTTACGGGAAAACTATTTTCGATCGCCTTGAAGCCCAACCCGATTTGCCTGGATCGATCGCGATCGATGGTGGCACGACAATTGGTATCGTCCCTGCGCCCCGCCGCTTTGTAGCAAAACTGGACAAATTCGGGTATCCTGCAAATAGCTCGATCGTGGGAGCGTCTGCTGCTTTGGGTTGACAGCCGAAGCGTAAGTTCATCTGGGATCGGAGATTGCCGTTTCTTATAACTGGTGTCTTCATTCAGAGCTATTGCTCATTGTTCGTTGCTCATTGTTCATTGAAATGACCCCTGCTACTTCCCATCGATCCGTTCGCCGCCGTCCGCGTCGCCAGCAGTTGCTCGAGCGATCGCGGCAGTTTTTGAGTCGATCGACCGCGCGTTGGTTGTCGGGGTTGCAGGCATCGCCAGAGTGCAAAAAAGGCGACGAAATGTTAGCGGCGAAGCGGTACGATCGCGCCATGACCTACTACGAAAACGCGATCGCCGAAAATCCTAAATCCCGCTATGCGTGGCTGAAGCGAGCCGAAACAGCGATCCAATTGCAGCGTTACCCGGAAGCGATTTCGTCTCTCGATAGCGCCATCGAATTGAATCCGAACGACGGTCGCGCTTGGACGTTGCGAGGTCAATTATTATATCAATTGCAGCAGTATGGCGATGCGGTTGCGTCTCTCGATCGCGGGACGCAGTTACATCCCAATAATCCAGAGGCCTGGTACGATAAAGGGCGCATATTCGATGCCTTAAATCGCTACGAACAGGCCGCAGACTCTTACCGTCAGGCGACCAAACTCGATCCGAATTTACCCGCCGCCTGGTACGGTTTGGGGAAAGCCTTGCAACGACGACAGCAATACCGAGAAGCGGTTAAAGCCTTCGATCGCGCCGTGCAATTAACCCCCCAGGATTTTATGGCAGGGTACGATTTAGGATTGGCATTGGTGCAGTGCGATCGCTATCGGGAAGCGGTGACGATTTTCGATCGCGTGTTGCAGTTACAACCGACTCATGTAGAATTGCTCATCGATCGCGGTTTGGCATTAGAAAAACTCGATCGGTTCACCGAAGCCATTGCCTGTTACGATCGCGCCATTCAGTTGCGTCCGAGTTACGGCGTAGCCTGGTTTCGCAAAGGAGTCGCCTTGCGCTATCAATGGTCGGAAGCGGCGATCGCTTGTTTGGACAAGGCGGTGATGTTGCAGCCCCATCTTGCCGATATTTGGTACTATCGGGGATTGAGCCTCTACGATGCCAAACGCTACGACGAAGCCTTGAAATCCTTCGATCGCGCTACGCAATTGGATCCGAACCTGGCTAAAAGTTGGCTGGGGCGGGGGCGATCGTTGCAACGGTTGGGACAACGAGAAGCGGCCGTGATTGCCTTCGACAATGCCATTTCCTTGTCTCCCAACTGGGCAGAAGCCTGGTATCGGCGCGGCGAAATTTTAGAGCAGCTAGAGCGCTATTCTTCGGCGCTGATTGCTTTCGATAAAGCTATTCAAACTGGGAGTACCGACGGCGATCGCGTTCCCGAAGCCTGGGTCAAAAAAGGCGAAATTCTCGTCAAACTCCAGCGACACAATGACGCGATCGCTGCTTACGATTGCGCCATCGCCCTGCAACCGGAAAAACTCGCCCCGCGCCTGCAAAAAGCCGAACTCCTCGAAGAAATGGCTCGCAACAGCGAAGCCTTACTCGCCTACGATGCGGCCTTAGAATACCATCCCCAAAATGCCCAATTGTGGTTGAAACGAGGGAAAGTCTTGCGCCATTTAGGACGCTATCGAGACGCACTTGCGACCTACGATCGCGCCATCCAGTTACAACCTGGAACTTGCGAACCCTGGCTGCATCGCGGGCAGATTTTAGAACGCTTAGAACAGATGGAGGCTGCCATGAAATCTTACACCATCGCCGTACAAATCGATCCCAATTGCAAGGAGGTTTTAAACGAGAAACATTGGCTGTAACAGATCGAATTTTGTAAGGTTCAAGTACAATCTCAGATCGGGGAAACTATGGCTCGAAAATCCAAAGCATTCAAGCAACTCTACCAAACCCAAAAGCGCCACAAATGGAAGCGTCCAACGGGAGGCGATCGCCTCCGAGAACGAGTCGTAAAAGAACTGGGTATTTCTCGCGATCGGATCGTTTCCAATCCGCCAGGACAAGCTAAAATGTCCAAAATTTTTATGGACTTTGTTCGTCCTTATCTCGATCGTGTCGAGGACGAAGAGGATTGTCGAGATCTCTTCGATCTGGCATTCATCGTTTGGAATGAAGCAGTGCTATCTTCAGGCGATCTTTCAAGGGTCTACGAGTCACTATTTGAAGGCGAAAAGGAAACCAAAGCGTTTCTAGAATGGAAATCAGAGACAATGGAACTGATGGAATCCATGTTACAACGAAAGCTGGAGCATTTTCCCGATTGTAAGCGACAAATCCTCGACTTCGTTTTAGAAGATCGCGGGGACGATTACTATATTTCGATAATTTCCAGTCCCGAGTTAGACCCCAGCGAGGAAGAAGAGTAAACTATACTGAGAAAATAGGTTTGCTGTTGCGGATCGGTGGATACAAACCCCCTGCTCGTTGTTCATTGTTCGTTGCTCGTTGATATGACAGGTTGGTAAGCGATCGCCCCCGGAAAACGTAGTGTCTCGAAACGATTTTCCATGCGAAAAATGGTCTCGTTGGCCCCTAAAAACAGATAACCGTCCGATCGCAACTGTCGCCGCATTCGCTTCAAGATCGATCGCTTCTGCTTGTCGTTCAAATAAATTAATATATTGCGTAACAAAATGGCATCCATTTGTGGTAAAATTGGCCAGCGATCGAGCAAGTCGATTTGATAAAAATCCACCATGAGCCGGATTTCGTCATCGATGCGCCACTCGTTCCCGATGCGAGTAAAATAGCGATCGCGCAATTCCGGCCGCAAGCGCCGTTGAATTTCCATGTTGCTGTAGCGACCCTCTCGCGCTCGAGCAATGGCCTCCGTAGAGATATCGCTGGCGATAATTTGTAACGTCCACTCTTGCAGCAATGGAAAATATTTGTGCAGCAAAATTGCCAAACTATAGGCCTCCTGGCCCGTCGAACAAGCGGCGCACCAAAATGTTAAGCGTCGCTCCTTATGTTGGTTGCGTAACAAATTCGGGACGATTGTCGTTTGTAGAATTTCAAACAGTTTGACATCCCGAAAAAAAGAAGTTTCGGTGGGGATAGTCAGTCGCTTCGCTCCAATTCGTCTTGAGTCTTGAAAAGTTCAGGGGGAAGAAAATCTACACCCCCAACTTTTCGCAAAATTCAGAATTCAGAATTTAGTCCGTACACCTTATTAAGGGGGTCGAAAAGGGAATCCTAACGGGCATTCCCCAGACAACCTGAATACTTGCATCAGACGTTCGGATGCACCCTCTCGAAACATAAGTATTCAGGTGGTACAGAGAAACCCGGTTTCTGAAGGGAGAAACTTGGATTTTGTCCGGCTATAAGCGAGAAACCGGGTTTCTACACCCGTTTAGCTTAGC
>CAKZKB010000707.1 GCA_937121005.1 uncultured cyanobacterium
TTTTTCGGGTCGATGAGTCCCCCTACGCCATCAAGAACGACGTAAACAATTTTACCGCCTTTGTCCCAGGCGAGTTTTTCCCAAACAGTGCTAATATCAGTCATATCAATGAGCAATGAGCAATGAGCAATGAACAATGAGCAATACCTTACCAGATTGCCATAAACTGCAAGAAAGGGTTACATTTGTTGGTATTGTTCGCCATCAAAGCAGAGGGTAATGGCGTTGAGTTGGCTTAAGGACGGATCGAGTTGGTTGAATGTCAAACAGGGTAAATCGTTTTGTTCGCGATCGTCAATTTCGAGGAGGGGAACGCCACGCGGTGTGGCGGTGAGATAGTTGTAAAAAACGCGATCGAGTTGGCGATCGTCCTCATGGTACATGGCATACAAACAACCACCGCGCCCGCATAACAGTCGAGAGTTGAAGTTAACCAAGTAGAGATCGTTTTCAATTTCGTAGACCTGCATGGCGCTAGCGAGATCGTCGATTTGCGTTCCAGAAGCGGAACTATTTTCGCGGACTATCGCGTTAATTTCTTCGGTAGAAAAATGCTCGGTTGCACTTTCCCATGGCAACTCGCGGGCGCTGGCAGCATTGGCAGCAGCGAGGGTAAAAACAGTGGCGATCGCAATGGCAATTCGGTACATAGTTGTTGTGTGTTGTTGTAACCTGTAGGGGCTAGGCATTCGCACAAGAAAGGGGACTTTTCTACTGATAATTATCATGGCGAATGCCTCGCCCAGTCCTCCATCAATGGTGATGTTATCCAGATAATTTATTGTATAAGTATTCAGGTGGTACAGAATTTTTGTAGGGGCGATTCGCGAATCGCCCCTACATCTATTTTAGGGATTTTCCAGTTCGGCGATGCGATGTTTAATTTCCGCAACGCTGTCGGGGTTGAGAGAAATCGAATTAATTCCCTCCTTCACCAAAAAGGCCGCAAAATCAGGATAATCGCTGGGGGCTTGCCCGCAAATTCCGACTTTACGATCGCGTTCTCGAGCCGTTTTAATCAGCCGCGCGATCGCCCGTTTGACAGCTTCATTTTGCTCGTCAAATAAATGCGACAGTTCCGAGGAATCGCGATCGACCCCTAACACCAACTGCGTCAAATCGTTGCTACCGATAGAAAATCCATCGAAGCGATCGCAGAACTCATCGGCGAGTTCGATATTGGCCGGAATTTCGCACATGACGTAAATTTCCAGTCCATCTTTACCCCGTTCTAAACCATTGTCAGCCAGCACCTCCAAAACGCGATCGGCTTCTTCAATGGTACGACAAAATGGAATCATAATCTTAACGTTATCCAAACCGATGGCATTGCGAACGCGATCGATGGCGCGACATTCGAGGGCAAACCCGTCCCGATAGCGATCGCTATAGTAGCGCGATGCGCCGCGAAATCCTAACATCGGATTTGACTCCTCGGGTTCGTACAATTCGCCGCCAATTAAGTCCGCGTACTCGTTAGTTTTAAAATCACTCGTGCGGACGATCGCCGGATTGGGGTATTGCGCCGCCGCAATTTTAGCGATACCTCGGGCTAAATTTTCGACAAAGTATTCAGTCTTATCTCGATAGCCCCGCGTCAGTTGGGCGATCGTCTTTTTTACCTCACCCTCTTCTAGAGTGTCAAAATTCACCAACGCCATCGGATGGATTTTAATGATGTTGTTAATGATAAACTCCATGCGAGCCAAACCGATACCCTCGCAGGGCAATCGCCACCAGCGAAATGCAGCCGCCGGACTAGCGACGTTCATCATAATTTGGGTTTGAGTTTCGGGAATCTCATCTAAATCAACTTCGTTTTCTTCGTAGTCGAGTTGCCCTTTGTAAACGAAACCTTCGTCCCCTTCGGCACAAGAAATGGTGACATCTTCCCCCTCTTCTAGGGTTTCGGTAGCGTTCCCCGTACCCACAATGGCCGGGATTCCTAACTCTCGAGAAACGATCGCCGCATGACAAGTTCGTCCGCCGCGATCGGTGACGATCGCCGCCGCTTTTTTCATAATGGGAACCCAGTCGGGATCCGTCATTCCAGTAACGAGAATTGTTCCTTCTTGAAAGCGATCGATATCTTGAGAACTCTTAATGCAGCAGGTTTTCGCTGCCGCGATCGCATTGCCAATACTCACCCCCGCTAGCAGGCGATCGCCTGTTTCTTTGAGACTGTACGTTTTCAAAGAACTGGCTTCTTTCTGCGATTGTACCGTTTCCGGTCGCGCTTGGACGATATAGAGTTTCCCCGTTTCGCCATCTTTTGCCCACTCCATATCCATTGGTTTTTTATAGTAGGTCTCGATGGTTTTGCCCCATTTTGCCAGTTGCAGAATTTCGTCGTCCGACAGCACAAAAGAATGGCGTTCGTCTTCAGAGGTTTCGACGTTGCGCGTCCGTTGCGAACCGCCTTTAGCGTAAATCATTTTCTTGCTTTTCGCGCCCAGTTTTTTATCGACGATCGGCTTGAGATTCTCGCGATCGAGCAAGGGTTTAAACACGCGAAACTCGTCCGGGGTGACGCTACCTTGTACCACATTTTCGCCCAGCCCCCAGGCTCCATCAATTAAAATTGCTTCGGGAAAACCCGTTTCCGTATCGATGGAAAACATGACTCCAGCACAGGCTTTATCCGATCGCACCATTTTTTGAATGCCGACAGATAAGGCAACTTGTAAGTGGTCGAATCCTTGCGTTTCTCGGTAACTAATGGCGCGATCGGTAAACAAAGAAGCGTAACATTTGCGACAGGCTTCGAGTACCTCATCTTCTCCCGTTAAGTTGAGAAACGTCTCTTGCTGTCCGGCAAAACTGGCTTCCGGTAAGTCTTCGGCGGTGGCACTACTTCTGGCTGCCACGTCCACTTCTTCATCGTTATATTTTTCGCTCAATTGGCGATAGCTGTCGCGGATGGCAGTGGCAATTTCTTCGGGAAACTTGGCGTTTTCAAATAGCCTGCGAATCGCTTTTCCAACGCGATCGAGGGGTTTTTTTCCGCTTTCAAGGTCTTGTAAATGAGATTTAATTTGCCCTTCGAGATCGTTAGCTTCGATAAACTGGCGGTAGGCGTTTGCAGTGGTCGCAAAGCCATCGGGAACGCGAATCCCTTCGGATTTGAGAGAACTAATCATCTCCCCTAACGAGGCATTTTTGCCGCCGACTTGCGCTACGTCGTCGGAGTTGAGAGTATCGAACCAGCGAATGCAATCAGACATAAAAGTTACGCGAGTTTGTTGGGTTTACAAAAGTATCAGTTATCGACAGTAGTTTTACATTTTTTGCTAGGGCAAACGCCGTTTGCCCCTACATACCATACATATGGTAACATGGTTTGGTACTAGGAGCGAATTCACCCCGGAGGGCGAGGCATTCACCAATTTAGTTGTTGGTAAAACCGTTTGTTAACTTGTGTAAATGCCTAGCCCCTACCTGGGGGGGTGACAAGTAGGGCTGTAAGCTAGGCCAGTTGTGCGATTGAAGGA
>CAKZKB010000708.1 GCA_937121005.1 uncultured cyanobacterium
GCCGCCGCCGTGACGACGGCCAGTACGGTAAATAACCCCACCAGGGCCAGGCGAATTTCTCCCTGGAAGCCGCGCGGGGCCAAGCCAGAAGCCCAAACGTAGCGATCGAGCCAGGGATCCGGGCGAATGGGTTGACCGGAATTCCAGATTTCTTCAATGCTACCGTCGGCACGAATGCGACCAATGCGGGCTGTTTTCCAAGTATGTTGGTTGCGGCTGTCGAATTTGACCGGGCCGCCAGGAGCCGCACACGCAATTTTTTTTAAGGACTTTCGGACGCGATCGACCTCGGTAGATTTGGCTTTTTCTACGCCATATTTCCAGAGGTAAACACCTAAATAGGCCGCTTCGATGGGATCGTCAGTGACGCGGTGCTTTCCGTATTTGGCTTGGTAGGCCGCAACAAATCGCTGGTTTTCAGGGGTTTCTAAGGTATTAAAATAGTTCCACGCTACCCAATGTCCGGCAAAGTTTTCGGCTCCAAAATGTCGCACTTCTTCTTCGGCAACACTGACGGACATAGCAGGTAAGCCATCGGCATCGAATCCCGCCGCTTTCAGGCGATGGAAAAAGACGGCGTTGCTGTCGCCATTGAGGGTATTAAAAATGGCATCGGGTTGAGTCGCTTTTATTAAGGCGATCGCGGTGTCTACAGATGTAGATCCTAGAGGAACGTACTCTTCTCCTACCCATTCGCCCCCTCTGGCAATCAGTTGGGCTTTAACAATTCGATTCGCCGTGCGCGGAAAAATGTAGTCGGAACCGACAAGAAATAAACGCCTGTAGCCGCGAGTTAGCAAAAAATCGACGGCGGGAATAATTTGCTGGTTGGGGGCGGCTCCCGTATAAATAATGTTAGGCGATCGCTCTAAGCCTTCGTACTGAACGGGATAAAATAATAAACCATTTAGCTGCTCGAAAATGGGTAAAACGGCTTTGCGGCTGGCACTCGTCCAGCAACCAAAGACGACAGACACGCGATCGTCAGTGAGGAGTTTCCTCGCTTTCCAGGCGAAGGTTTGTAGGTTGCTTTCTCCATCTTCAACAATAGCCTCGATCGCTCTTCCTAAGATCCCGCCAGCCGCATTGATTTCTTCAATCGCTAAAATTGTAGCGTCTTTGACAGAAATTTCGCTTGCGGACATGGTTCCGGTCAAAGAATGGAGAATGCCGACTTTGATCGGATCGCGATCGAAAACAGATGAGTTGGCGAGGGACATGAGAGCGATAACTCGGAGGAAGATCCTTTGTTCTAATGTACACTAGAAGAACAAAGATGTTCCGGCTCGATCGCCAGATCTTTACAGAGTCCGAAAACGCCGCAGCCTTCAGTCGATCGATTTGGATCGAGGAAAATTATATTAAAAAATACCGAAAAATTCGACCCGATCTAGAAAGCGATCGCCCCCCAGCCTCGTCGAGACAATATTGTGGGGCCATCTTCTACGGCCATCAGACGCGACATGGCGGCGCGATCGGGTGTAAAATTGGAACGACTTTCATCGCCCTCGCTCATGGACTATTCCGCTCTCCTACAACAGCTTCTCGACGGTCGATCGCTCGCAACGAACGAGGCCGAAACCCTGATGAATGGTTGGCTGCAAGAAGCCATCGATCCGGCTCTGTCGGGAGCCATTTTAGCAGCATTGCAAGCCAAAGGCGTGTCAGCCGAAGAACTGACAGGAATGGCACGAGTATTGCAGGCGCGATCGACAGCAAATATCGAACCCTGGACGTTCCCGGTTATCGATACCTGCGGGACGGGGGGCGATGGTGCTTCTACATTTAACATCTCGACAACAGTGGCATTTGTGGCGGCGGCGACGGGGATAAAAGTCGCCAAACACGGCAATCGATCGGCTTCGAGTAAGGTGGGATCGGCTGATGTGTTAGAAGCATTGGGAATCGATTTGAGTGCTTCCCGAGAAACCGCGATCGCGGCCTTAAATGAAGTGGGAATCACCTTTTTATTCGCTCCCGGTTGGCATCCAGCCATGAAAGCAGTCGTCCCCATTCGCAAGGCGTTGAAAGTGCGGACGGTGTTTAATTTAATCGGGCCGTTGGTGAATCCATTGCGACCGACGGGACAAGCGATCGGCGTTTACGATCGCGGCTTTTTAGAAGTGATGGCGGCGGCGGCGAAAGGATTAGGAATTGAAAAGGCGATCGTCTTGCACGGACGAGAAAAATTAGACGAAGCTGGCTTAGCAGACTGGACGGATTTAGCAGTTCTTGCGGATGGGGAAATTAAAACCATTGCTCTCGATCCGCAGTCGTTAGGGTTAAAATCGGCTCCCACTGCGTCTTTACGCGGCGGCGATGTAGAAGAGAACGCGACCATTTTGCGATCGCTTTTGCAAGGCGGCGGTACGGAGGCCCAGCGAGACGTGGTAGCCTTGAATGTGGCGTTGGCATTGCAGGTAGCTGGCGAGATTTCCATTTACGATTTAGGTAAAGGAATCGACAAAGCCAAAGAGGTGTTAAGCAGTGGCGTGGCTTGGGAAAAATTGGAGCAACTGGCTAAGTTTTTAAAGGCGAAGTAGTCCCTATTTCCCTTACACGATCGCGGTATGGATATCTTATCAAATTCGTGAGAACAGTAGGGGCGATTCGCGAATTGCCCCTACATCATATCTGTTGCCGATCTCATTTGACGATCGAATGTCTCTTCCAAGCGCGATCGCGTTTGCTTCTGCCGCGTGGTATACTGGCAATGGAAACTCGATCGGGAGTCTCCTTCCCGCATTTTAGATGAATTTATCGATATCTGAAAAAGTTCTGTGGCAAGTTGACGATCTAGAGGGTTTGCCTGATAATGGCGATCGCTACGAGATTATCGATGGAGAATTGTTTGTGAGTCGATCGCCCCATTGGGAACATCAAGACGCTGCGGGTGCAATTTATACCGAACTGCGACTTTGGTCTCAAAAAACGGGATTGGGACAAGCTGCATTCGCACCAGGGATTATTTTTTCACAGACGAATAACGTCATTCCCGATGTCGTTTGGGTCAGCAGCGATCGCTTAACTCAACTGCTCGATCGCGCCGGACATTTAACGGGGAGTCCAGAGTTAGTTGTGGAAGTATTATCAGACTCGGTTCGGGATAAAAAACGCGATCGCGAAACAAAACTGAAGTTGTATTCCACTGAAGGAGTCAGCGAATATTGGATTGTCGATCGTCAAACCAAAACAGTGGAGGTGTATCGACGCGATCGCGGTATCCTAAAAAAAACACTGACGCTGTTTCCAGGCGATCGGCTTACGAGTCCACTTTTGCCAGAGTTTAATTGCGAGGTCGATCGACTGTTCGCCTAACGTTCGACAAATTCTCCGACTTCTACATAATCGCACAACGTCCGAGGTGGCGCGATCGCTTCTCCTTGTTCTTGCAGTGCTTCTAAATGAAACGCGATCGCTTCTGCGATGAGGGTGCGAACTTCTTCTAGGGTTTCACCTACAGCAACGCAACCGGGTAAATCGGGAACGTAAGCACCGTAACTGTTATTTCCAGGTTCGATAATGACAGTGTAGCGCATTAATTGTTTTCCTCTAGACGATCGCGATCGCGGTATGGATATCTTATCAAAGTCGTGAGAACAGTAGGGGCGATTCGCGAATCGCCCCTACATCGTATCTGTTGCCGCTCTCATTTGCGATCGAATGTCTCATCCAAACGCGATCGCTTTTGGCTCTAGCTTGTGGTATGCTGGAAATGGAATCTCTATTTTCAGTAGCCATAACCCAAGAGCAATGGTCAAATCTGATACAGCCATTACAAAAGATGGTGATGAATCTGAAGTTCCCGACGACACGCCTGATGAAATTGTCCTCGAAGGGTTTCGTCAAGGTTTGTACGAAGCGATAACAGGTCAGACTCTCCCTCTGTCGCAAATGTGGGAGGGGATCGATTTGGAGTCAATTGATAACGATTGACGACAAGCTGAATCGCGCGGATTTTTATCGACAATCTTGTCAGGAGAGCGATTATGGCAGTTGGACTCGATGATGTGGCGATCGGTGCAGCCGTTACCAGTTTCGTCAGCATTGTCACTAAAACTGGCTTAGACAAAAGCAAAGATTTATTATCGTTACTGGGGACAGATGTCAAGGACATTCTCAATCCAGTACGGAACTATGTCGAAAATTATAGCAAGCGGCACGGAATCCTCAAAGTGTTGGGGATGCCAGAAGCAGTGAGTTTGAGCGATATTTATACGAGTGTGAAACTGTTGTCGGAGCGGGATATTGGCATTTTTGAAAGCATTACCGCACTGGAAGAGGCCTATCGAACTAGCGATAGTCGCGGATTGAACTTGCAAAGCTGCGAGAAGCGTCCAGGTTTGGAAGTGGCAAACGAACAGCAGTTTTTGATGGTTTTGGGAAACAGGAACAGCCAGCCGACACCGTTGAGGTTGCGATCGCGGATTCTCACCCCCAAATGTAAACTTTAGTAACATTTGCTTGCCACTTCCGGCCAACGTGCTAACTTAGAAATACAGACACCAAACAGCCATTCAAACCATACATCGGGTCGGTAAGCAATGGTGTCGCCCGCTTAGCGCCCTCTTACGAATTCGGCTCCCACAATTGTAACTTGTGGCGCAAACGTCCTCGATTTGCATGAGGGCCAAGCCAAACCCAAACCTCTGGAAAGAGACAAACCGGGAGAAGGTGAAACGTTCCGAGTCGTAAGCTGTCCAACTCTAGTTATCCCGGCATAGGCGCTAAAACCCCGACCCTTTAGGGCGGTGATGAGCGTGCTTCCCTACAAGTGGCGGCTGAATTCTCGTAACACGCTCTTCACACCCACTTGCTTGTGTGTTAAGCTAAAAATGTGAGTCTAGTAGGCGTATCGACTGCGTGTTGAAACATTCCTAGTACGGAGAAATCCCGGCAAGTAAGTCACTACTGCGAAATGCAGCAAGCCCATACCACTGCAAGTAATGGCAGGATGTTGAGCGTAC
This sequence comes from uncultured cyanobacterium, assembly GCA_937121005.1. Taxonomy (GTDB): domain Bacteria; phylum Cyanobacteriota; class Cyanobacteriia; order Cyanobacteriales; family Geitlerinemataceae; genus CAKZKB01. Next base: position 4,968 of record CAKZKB010000708.1, read on the forward strand.
CGAACTGGCTGAGTGTTGAAAAGTGCGAACGACCGCGAAACAAGTAAGCGCGATACCACTGCAAGTAATGGCAGGATGTTGAGCGTCTAGGGGCGTTTTGACTCGTCCCACCGAAAAGTTAGATCGGTGACAGTTAAATGGCGACTTTGCGTCATTTAGAATCCTCCGTGCTTTAGTCGGAGGAGAGGTCAATTCTGCTTCAAGTCTATTTTTAGCGCAAAACTGCATTCAAGTTATCTGTCGCATAGCGCGATCGGAGCCTAACCGCCCTCGGTTAGGCTCTCACTATTTTTAAAGTCGGGGGCGTGGGGGCCGAACTCAGGGCGATCGCGGCCGAAATTTCCGAAAAAATTCTTTATCATTAAGTAATAACCCTACCTTCTCTGAGGTAGGTCGCCTCATCAGGGTGCAACTCCAATCGGTGCGGGGTTTATCTACCAGCCAACCCTATATCCCACATTGTATGAACTCCGATCGGATTTTCGAGCTCGTCGATCGCATTCTTCCCTTTGAAGTGTGCCTGTACCATCAAGTCATTCCCCTGAACCTAGACGACGATCGCCTAGAACTGGGAATGGTAGACGTAGAAGACGCGGCTGCACTCAGTTACGTCCGCCAGCTTCTCCAACACCTCAACCGTTCTCTCGTGCTGCGTGCGGTTCCTTCCGAGACGCTGCAAAAGCTGCTGTCATCCTATCTCAACCACTGCAACCAGGCTAAACCTGCGGCGGGAAATGGCAAGATCTCGCAGGCGGTAAATGAGGGCGATCGCGCTAAAGTTGCCACTGCGACTACCGTTCCCCCCCGAACGGTTCCGCCCACTCCCAAGCGTCCGACGACAGTGCCGACGCTGGAGGTGCAGTCTCGCTACCAGCACAGTCGTGCCGAGGTGATTGCCATTCTACCACCCACGCAGTTACTCGAGGAACTGCTCTGCCGCGTCCTCGATAGCGGTATCGGTCGGCTGTATTTCGAGCGTCACGAGGAGAGCGGTAAAATTTTATGGAGTCAAGATGGAGAAGTGCAGTCGGCCATCGACTCCGTACCCCTACCTGCGTTTCAGGGCACCATTAACGAACTGAAAAAGTTGATGGGTTTGCCACTGATCCCAGTGGAGCGATCGCGCCAGGCCGAAATCGAGCGTCAATATCAGAATACTCGCTTGTTGTTGCGCTTGCGAGTCATGCGCGGCGATCGCGGCGAAGAAGCCACTTTGCAAATTTTGCGCGGGGCAGCCTTAAAATTTTACCAACAACAAAAACTGGCCGATCTCAGTCGGGATGCGCTCACCACTGCCCACCAACTACACAGAAAACTACACGAAATCCGCGCTCGTCGCCAGGCCCATCCAAATTTAGCAGGCGATCGCTTGGACGTTTTACCCGCATTAGAAAAAGTGCTGCACCAAGTCCAGCAAGAAATCGCTGCCCTCAAACCCGATCGATCGCGCTAATTTATTTTAAGTGCGCGTGGTCTCGAGCCAGTCGAAAATGCGATCGAGTTGCTCGATCGTCACGAGTCCGTACTGCCAAAGAATAGTCGGAAGCAGATGAGGTGCGTCTTCTCCCTGACGCAAAGCTAGCGAAATTGAGTCGGCGGGGATCGAGAGATCCTCGCGTAAGAATTGAATCAGTTGGGCTAGCTTGTCAAATTTCATCTGAACATAGAGACTCGTGTCTGCTGCGTGCTTCTATTTGAGTATCGGGTATCTGTCAAGCGATCCCCGCGATCGGGCTAACCCCTCAACCGCGATCTTCGTCACCTCAACAAGCGATCGCGATCGCGTTTAGCCATACCGATCGCGAACTCCAGACCTTGTAGAGCGATCTGTTGCCCGGTTAAAGTACAATAACGGGGCGGTTTTCGTGCGTTTTGCTCCTCGATCGTCTATGTCCCGACTTCTGCGTTCGATCGCTTTTTTGGTCAGTTGCGCTTGGCCAGTTTCTGTAGTGGCACAGTCCGTGCCATCGCCGACCAAGCCCGAGGCATCTTCGTTACAATTGGTAACAACCGACACGGCTTCTACTCTCAGTTTACAACCGATCGCTCGCGGAACTCAAGTCCAAATTAACGATCGCCTGTTTGACATTCCTTGGCAACAATGGCAACTCGAAACTGGAGTCATTCAAACCGGGATCGGCGACACTGGACTGGTTGACACTCTTGGCATTCAACTCAACAGCAGCAACGACCCAAACTGGCAACCGTTCGAGTGGTTTGGAGAGTTTGAAACCAACGCCATTCGCGACGATCGCGATCGTTATTTAGATATTTCTCGACTTGCTTTAGCCAATGGCTGGCAAGTGCGAACGATTGGCGATCTCCTGCAAATTGATATGCCGATCGCTCGCATCAACCAAGCGCGAGTCGGGCGACAAAACTGGGGAAAGCGAATTGTTTTCGACCTCGATCGCGCCTCCGCTTGGCAGATAGAATGGCGCGATCGCTGGGTCATTTCTATCGATGCTACCGCTAGGAACATTGACAACAATAACACTTTTGATGTCCAAACCTCCGCCGGCCGCACAGAGATTTTACTCGACTCCGAAATTCGCACTCCGCCGCGCGTATTTACCTTAAGCGATCGTCCCCGTTTAGTTATCGATATTGGAGCCGATCCCGTGCAAGATTTCGATATTTTATGGCATTCTGGTATTCGCTGGCGACAGCAAATGTTAGCAGTCGGCGATCGTCGCGTTCCTGCTATTTGGTTAGAAGTCGATCCCACTCAAACCAGCCTCAGCTTGCGTCCCATTTGGAACCAATTCGACACCCAAACTGGAACCGAAGCATTGGTTGAAATTGCCCGCCGCAACCATGCCACTGCTGCCATCAACGCTGGCTTTTTTAACCGCAACAATCAGTTACCTTTAGGGGCAATTCGCAGCGATGGAAATTGGCATTCCGGGCCGATTTTACATCGGGGGGTGATGGCGTGGAACGAAGCTGGAGAATTTGCCTTCGATCGCCTTTCCATTGCCGAAATGGTTGTGCTACCCGAAGGCGATCGCTTGCCAATTTTACATCTCAATAGCGGCTACGTGCAAGCGGGAATGGGTCGCTATACGCCAGAATGGGGTAGCGTTTATACGAATATCCTCGATCGCGAAACTATTGTCGTTGTCGCCGATAATCGCATTTTAGATCGTATCGAAACCGAGAAAGCTGGACAAACCGATGTCGCCATTCCCAACAACGGTTATGTCCTTGTTGTCCGCAGCGACTCGGGGACAGTCAATCGCCTAGCCGTTGGCACTGAAGTTGCCATCGAATTGAGTAGCGATCCTGCCGATCTCGATCGCTTTCCTTATATCATTGGAGCCGGGCCGTTATTGTTACAAAATCGGCAAATCGTTCTCGATGCCGAATCCGAACAATTTAACCCCCAATTTAGCACCGCACGAGCCGTTCGCAGCGCCATCGGTCGCCGTAGCGATGGCAATTTAATTGTTATCGCCGTGCAAGGCAATGTTACACTGGAAGAAACCGCCGCGATCGTCCGCGATTTGGGAGCCGTCGATGCCTTAAACTTAGATGGTGGCAGTTCCACTGCTCTATTTTTAGGCGGACAACTGATTAACCGCGATCCTCGTACCGCCGCACCCATTCACAATGCGATCGGTATTTTCATCGGCGATCGTTGATGTCATCTGTGGTGATAACATTCCCATATTCGCCAACGCCGTCGATCGAAGTCTTAAACTTCTGTTAAATCGTAACATTGACTACAGAAGTGCGTCCCCCTTGCTGCCAATCCTAGATCTATAAAGGCCCGAGACCGAGAACGACGATCGTGCAACAGCATCTAGAGACCTACGATCCGCAAAAATTTTACGACGAACTGTTTGCCGACAAAGGGCAACCGCGTCCCCACGCGCGAGCCTTAATTGACTGGATGCGATCGCTCGCACCCGGCGAACTGCAACGCTATCAAGAAGCGGCGCGAATTTCGCTGTACAAACTGGGTGTCACCTTCAATGTCTACAACGACGATCGCGGAGTCGAAAAAGTTTTTCCCTTCGACATTATTCCTCGCGTCATTTCTGCAAGCGAATGGGCCAGTTTAGAAGCGGGACTCAAGCAACGCATTCGCGCCCTCAACCTATTTTTAGACGATATTTATAACGAACAGCGCATCGTTAAAGATGGCATCGTTCCCGCCAACATTATCGAATCGGCGACGGGATTTTTAAAGCCTTGCGTGGGTCTTAAACCCCCCAGTGGCGTGTGGTGTCACATTACCGGGACGGATCTAGTGCGCGATCGCGACGGACAGTGGTACGTCCTCGAAGATAACTTGCGCGTTCCCTCGGGTATTTCCTACGTTCTCGAAAACCGTCGGGTAATGAAAAGCACCTTCCCGCAGGTTTTCCAAACCATGGCGGTGCAACCCGTAGACGAATATCCCGGACAGCTTCTCGAAACCCTACTGCAACTGGCTCCACCCCATTTAGCCAATCCCACCGTCGCCGTTCTCACCCCCGGAATTTTCAACTCCGCTTACTACGAACACTCGTTTATCGCCCAACAAATGGGGGTCGAATTAGTTGAAGGTCGCGATCTAGTTGTCGTTGATGGTTACTTGCAGATGCGAACCACAAAAGGACTGCGGCGCGTGGATGCGATCTATCGCCGCGTCGATGACGATTTCATCGATCCGAAAGCCTTTCGCCCCGATTCCTTGCTCGGCGTACCGGGTATTATGGAAGTCTACAAATCCGGTCGAGTCGCTCTCGCTAATGCCCCTGGAACGGGAGTTGCTGACGATAAAGTCGTCTATGCTTTCGTTCCCGAAATGATTCGCTACTACTTAGGCGAAGATCCCAAACTCAACAACGTTCCCACTTACCTCTGCTGGCGCGACAAAGACCGGAAATACGTTCTCGAAAACCTCGATAAGTTAGTTGTCAAATCCGCTAACGAAGCTGGCGGTTACGGAATGCTGGTGGGGACGCAATCGACTCGAGAACAGCAAGAAGAATTCGCTGCCAAAATTGAAGCCAAACCGCGCAACTTTATTGCCCAACCGACGCTTTGCTTGTCACAAGTTCCCACATTAATTGAAGCAGAAGGGACGATCGAAGGCCGTCACGTCGATTTGCGTCCTTACATTCTCCATCGCGGCGACGAAGTTTACGTCCATCCCGGCGGACTGACTCGCGTTGCCCTTCGTCGCGGTTCTTTGGTGGTCAATTCGTCTCAAGGGGGTGGTAGTAAAGATACTTGGGTGCTCGGCGAGTAATCCTTCCGATCGCTAGTATTTAGGTTTGGGGTAAAGATCCCCCCTAACCCCCCTTAATAAGCCCGATCGCGATCCGGCCCCAAGCTGCCACCAAAGCGAGTGGGATTTACCCGTTCATCTGAGAATGGCTAAACCCCAGTCCCGATCTTGGTTTTAGCTTTTTCCGTGCCGTCGCGATCGGGGGATTTTCGGGGACGATCGCGCCTCGAACGAGATTTGCGATCGCATTTTGAGTTGACATCCTCCCCGCCCTATAGAGGAGCGGGGATTCCTAAATCACGAGGATTAGGATCTTCCTGCTTCTTTCCATTTCTGGACTTTCGCAACTGCCCGCCGGAC
>CAKZKB010000709.1 GCA_937121005.1 uncultured cyanobacterium
CCTCGTAGCGTTCCTCCGGGGCGCTACGAACTGTGGAGGCTCCGCCTCCAGAATAGCATTCCCTGGCAGAGTCAGGGAACGAGGGGAAACCGGGTTTCTGCGTACAACCTGAATGCTTACATTTAACCCTTTGTCTCTTTGTGGTTATCCTCCTTTCCAATCGATGAAAACACAACTCAAAACTCCCTGGATTCCCCACATTAACCCTAACGATACCGTCAATTTACGACTCTTTTGCTTCCCCTACGCAGGCGGTAGCAGCCTCAGTTTTCGCAGTTGGCGCGATCGCCTTCCCGACACCATTGGTATTTATCCCATCGAACTTCCGGGACGAGGTTTGCGTATCCAAGAATCACCCATGGCAACCCTACACCCCCTAATTTACAAATTAGCGCCATCGCTGTCTCCTTTTCTCGACAAACCTTTTGCCTTTTTCGGCCATAGTATGGGTGCAGTCATCGCCTTTGAACTGACGCGATACTTGCGAAAACAGCACCAACCCCAACCCGTTCGCCTGTGCGTTTCCGGGCGCTGCGCCCCTCAAGTCCATCCCATTACACCGCCCATTCATAACCTACCAGAACCAGAATTTCTAGACGCATTGCGTCACCTCAACGGAACACCTGCTGAAGTGTTTGAAAATCCCGAACTGCTGGCACTGGCATTACCCATTTTGCGGGCCGATTTTTCAGTCGTTGAAACCTATACCTATACCGACGACGATCCGCTTCAATGCCCGATCTCCGTGTTTGGCGGACGCGAAGATCCCGAAACGACGATCGCGTTTCTAGAAGCGTGGAAACGACAAACCACTGAGACAATGGCACTGCATTTATTCGCGGGGGATCACTTTTTTATCCACTCTCATTTCGATGAATTGTTAGCAGTTCTAAAACAAGATTTGTCGCGGTAAGCCTGTAGGGGGCAGCACCGCCCCATTCAGGTTAATAAAATTTATTATTAAAAAAGCGATCGACGATCGCCGCCTTGCCGCCACTCAATAAGAGCGATCGTCCTGGAACTCAATCGCTAGAATGCCTTCTATACAAGCATTTCAGCCGTTACGCCTCTCTAAATCGATCGTCTCGCCATAAAATTTTTAGCAAATGAGTTGCACTAGCATCCAGCATGGCATATAGTAACTGAGATAGATTCTCTATTAGGTCGGGATACACAGACCGCTTACTCATGACAGAATTATGGCTCAGGGCCTCGCAGGCCGTTGGTTTCAGCCTCCTCAGCGCCATCGTTGCGCAGCCCGCTCTTGCCCAAATTACTCAAGTTCGTCAAGTTCGGATCGAAGAAGTTGAAGATGGAATCAACCTAATCCTAGAAACAGCCGACGGCGACTTGCCCGAACTGCTGACTTCTCGCGACGGTACGACTTGGAGTGCCGAAATCGCCAACACCCAACTGGCAGAAGGGGCCAGCCTCGATCGCCTCAATCCTGCCCCCGGTATCGATCGCGTCATCGTCGAGTCCCAAGCTGCTAACAGCATTCGTATTACCGTCGTGGGGTCGGTAGACTTACCCGTTGTCGAGGTCGATCGCGGCGATGGGATGCTAGTTCTGAACGCTCGCGTACCCGTACTCGACATTGTTGTGGTCGGCGAACAGATCGACAGCGAATATTTCGTCCCGGAAACCCGCGTTGGGACTCGAACCCCAACCGATCGCCTCGAAATTCCCCAATCGATTCAAGTCATTCCCGAACAACTTTTAGAAGACCAACAGGCGATCGAATTAGACGAAGCGATCGTCAACAACACCAGTGGCGTTGTCGTTAACACCACAGAAGGTAGCGGATTTCGCTTTGCCATTCGCGGCTTCGATCGCGCCAATATTTTACGAGATGGCTTCAACTTGTCAGCTTCCGACGGCATTCGCAGTGGTTTATCAGTGCTTTCGGAAACAGCTAACCTAGAACGCATTGAAGTTTTGCGCGGCCCGGCCTCAATTCTCTACGGGGATCTCAATCCCGGCGGTGTTATTAACCTCGTCACTAAACAACCCCTTGCCGATCCGTTTTACGAAGTGGGATTGCAGGTTGGAGACCACGACTTTTTCCGGCCGAGTCTCGATGTTACCGGGCCGCTAACCGGTGACGAACGGGTGCGCTATCGGCTGAATGCCTTGTATGAAAATGATAACGGATTTCGGGACTTCGACCAAAATATGCAGCGATTTTTCATCGCCCCAGTGGTGGCTTGGGAAATCGACGATCGCACGAATTTGAGTGTTGAATTGGAATACTTAAACGACGAACGTCCTTACGATACCGGAACTCTCGCTTTCGGGGATGGCATCATCGATATTCCCCGCGATCGAATTGCCAACGAATTCGACGACTCCAGAGACCAAAATACCTTCATCGCTGGCTATACTTTCGAGCATGAATTTAACGACAACTGGGAAATTCGTAATGCTTTGCGCTACGGTCGTCAATCCGTTGATGGTCGCGTTGCTAACCCTGTTGCGTTTAACGAAAGTACCGGGATTGTGACTCGTTTGGATGCGGCGGTGGATAACTTCCGAGAAAGCGTCGCCTTGCAAACCAATGTCGTCGGTGAATTCGAGACAGGCGCGATCGGGCATACCCTTTTATTTGGAGCCGATTTTAGCACCAACAGCACCGATCGCCTGACAGAAGGCAATTTTACAGCCCCCCTAATTCTCAACATTTTCGATCCAGTTTACGATGCGACTCCTCGCGACGAATCTCGGTTCCTTCCCGCACTCGATGAGTTCGTCCGTACCAATCGATTTGGCATTTATTTGCAAGACCAAATTTCGTTTACCGACCAGTTGATTTTGGTGGCGGGTTTGCGCTACGACACCGTAGAACAAAACCTGACTACTGACGAAACATTTCAAGGCCCGAACCGGATTCCAGGTGACAGTCAGTCCCAAGATAACGATGCTTGGACTCCTCGCATTGGTTTAGTTTATCAACCCACCTCCGATCTGGCATTATATACCAGTTACTCGCGATCGTTTACCCCTAATTTCAGCACCACCGTCGATGGCGACTTCCTCGAACCCGAAGAAGGAGAAGGCTTTGAAGTGGGGGTAAAAACTGAGTTTTTGGACGATCGTCTGTTTGCTAGCCTGTCGTATTTCAACATTACGCGCCAAAATGTTGCCGTTCCCGATCCCGATGCGATGGCAGTTTTTAACGCCTTCATTGGGACTGGAGAACAAAACAGCGAAGGGATCGAATTCGATGTTGTCGGCGAAATTTTGCCAGGATGGAATGTCGTCGCTTCTTATTCTTACATCGATGCTGAAGTTACAGAAGACACCGTAATTGACGAAGGAAATAACCTCATTGGGATTCCCGAACATAGTGCTAGTCTGTGGACGACGTACAGGTTACAAAGTGGCGATCTCGAAGGACTGGGATTCGGTTTGGGGATTAACTACGTTGGCGATCGCGAAGGCGACATCAACAACAGTTTTGAGCTTGACGACTATTTCCTGACCAATGCCGCCATTTTCTACGAACGGGACAATTGGGAACTTGCTGTCAATTTCAAGAACATTTTTGATGTTGAATATATTACGGGTATTCCCATCAATCGCGTCAGGAATATTGAAGTTGGCGAACCGTTTACCGTGCTGTTTTCGATCTCAACTGAGTTCTAACGATCTCACCAGAAGCAACTCTCTTAGTAAGCATTCAGGTGGTACTCAGAAACCCGGTTTCTTGCCGATCGCGCCTATAAAATTCGAGTTTATCCCTTGAGAAACCGGGTTTCTATGGCCGAGGCGCGATCGAAGACCTGAATAGTTACCTCTTCTACTTAACCAATTGGGTACTATGTCCGCACAAACTCTGAAAAAGTTTATATTGTTGGGAAGTTTGTATCTGTCCCAGTTTATGCCCTTCTGGTTTCTCTCTCAAGGGTTGCCCGTTATTTTCCGAGAAAAGGGAATGTCCCTAGAAGCGATCGGATTTTTGCCCGTCTTATTGCTACCGATCGCGTTCAAATTTCTTTGGGCTCCTTTAATCGACTTCTACGGTTTCACCCGTTGGGGACACTACCGATTTTGGATTTTCTGCTTCCAACTATCAGTAGTAACTTTCACCGTTGTTTGTAGTTTCCTCAGCGTCGAAACTCACCTGGTTTGGCTGTTAGTGGGAATGACAGCGATCGCGATCGCCAGTAGCAGCCAAGACATCGCTACAGATGCTTTAGCATTAGGTTTGTTAAAGCCAAAAGAACGGGGTGCGGGAAATGCCGTTCAGGGAATTGGCGGATCCATCGGTCGAGCGATCGGTGGCGGTGGAATGTTGATTTTGTTGAGTCGTTGGGGGTGGACAGCGAGTTTGTTGACCTTGGCTTTAATGATGGTTGTTGCCCTCATTCCCTTGTTCTTTCATCGGGAAACTGTACCGTCGAGATCGCGACGATCGCGCCCAAAAACGCCTATTCTTAGCCGCGCGATCGCCCATATTAAAACCTTAACTGATTCGTGCCAGCGCCCTGGTATTCGGTCTTGGTTGGGAGTTTTAGCCCTAGCAACAGTGGGCTATAATTTAGCAGCAACGATGTTTCGTCCGCTACTGGTCGATATTGGTTTATCCCTAGAAGATATTGGCTGGTTAATGGGCATTTTTGGCATGATAATGACCGTACTCGGATCTCTGGCGGCGGGGTTCAGCATTCCGAAACTGGGACGCAAGCGATCGCTTCTGCTATCTTTAACATTAACAGCGATCGCAATTTTGACTCAATTGTTGCCGACCTTCGGCTTAACGCAACTGCCCGTTCTCTACGCGATCGTCAGTCTTTCGTTCTTCTCTGTGGGCATTATGGCAACCACCAGCTTTACCATTATGATGGACAAAAGCCGTCAGGAAATGGCTGGAACTGACTATACGATCCAAACTTCAGTTATTCCCCTTTGTAGCATTATTTCGGCAGCATTAAGCGGGTTGCTTGCGGGGGCGATCGGCTATCGAGGGGTATTTCTTCTCGGTGCGGGACTGACGATCGCTTGCATTGTGTTGGCGATCGAATATCTCAAGATTTTTGAAGTCGATCGCTCTATTCTAGACAAGCGCGATCGCGTTTCCGAGTATTAAATTTAGGAGCAAAAATCGTGATTAAAGTTAACGAAGACAATTATCCCATCGTTTCCGTCTTGGATACCTTCTACGCCTCTGTTTTTTCCAATTCCACTCGCCGCAGTTGCCGGATCCCGTAGCCCCCCAAAGCGACGATCGCCCCACAGATAGAAACTAATGTCATTTGTAATGCCATTCCTGCCCCTTGTCCCGTGCCGAAAATACTGCCTAAGATAGAGGCTAAAGTACCGCCGGGCTGCATGGCGGGTTCAAAAACGCGATCGGCTAACGGCCCCGCGATCGCGGCTCCTAAAGGGGCAGCTAACTGACCCAAAAAAAACCGAGTCGCAAACACTCGACCCTGCACTTCGGGTTCTACGGCTGCCATCCATATAGCTTGGCTAGAACTGCTCGGAAATGGGGAACAAAACCCACTCACAAAAGCCGTCCCCATTTTAACAGAAGTACGCTGCGCCAGTGCTAGGACAACTAACCCAAATTTCCAAATAATATTGCCCGTCAGTACGCCATGAATGCGCCGTTTCGGCCCGCCCCAAATACTAATTGTCAAGCCGCCGATCGCGCCACCCGCACCAAAAAAGGCGTAAAGCGTACCGACAATGGTCGCATCGTTGCCGCTTCGAGCCAATACCATAGCGGGCAAAATGGCGAAGTTGAGGCTATCGATAAAGTTGTTAATCAGGAAGAAACTTAACAATGCTAGCAGACTGGGACGAGTCCACAAATAGCGCAGTCCGAAGGTCAGTTGTTGTAATCTCGGACTTGTAGATGTTGCGTCAGTTTTGCTGCTGTTCGGTTGCGGAACTGAGACTAAGCTGAGGGTGATAATTGCGACAACGAACGTGCTTAAGTCGATAGCCAGAATGCTACCTAAACCCGCGATCGCGTAGATAGATCCGGCCAGGGCTGGCGCTAAAACATAACCGCCAGAAATTTGTAGCGATTGCAACGCAGCAGCCCGAGCGTAGTGCTGTTTTGCTACCATTAAAGACATGGATGCGGAATAGGCGAGGGCTTGAATGTATCCAAACAATCCATTAATTGCCCCGGAGATGTAAAGATGCCAAATTTCTAGGCGATCGCTCAGAAATAAAACCAGTAAAACGATGGTCGATAGCCCCGCAACGAAGTCGCCTAACAGCATTAAATGCTTGCGACTGAAGCGATCGCAGATAATGCCCGCAAAGGGCGAAATCAACAACCTCGGTATTTGTTGGGCGACCAAAATAAAAGAAAGTGCAGTGGCGCGATCGCTGACTTCCCACGCCCAAATGGTAATGGCAAAATTGGTCATCTCGGAGCCGAGCAGGGAGGCAAATTGCCCGATCCAAATTGTTAATAACGTTCGCATTTTGTGACTCGATATTGTTTGACTTCCGTCAACTCTCCTCCCGATTGTCGCATTGTTTTTACCGAGCCGATCGCTTCCACTCGAGCTTCGTAACCACCGCGATCGCTGTTGTCTGGGGCAGCAAATTCGAGTCGCAATTCTACCCAGTCGGGAAACTCGCTCTGGTCGCGATCGCCTGCAATTTCCGATCTCAAATAGTGCAACCAAGGCCAACCGTAGCGCATCCAAAGTTCGCGATCGACGATTTGCCCAAATTGACTCAAACCCGCCCAACCGCGATAGAACGATCGCAATTTTTTTACCTCCCCTTGGCGGTAAACGAGCGTGTCGAGAACATCGGCTTCTAAATGTCCCCAAAACTGACCCGTCGGTAGGTCTACTAGAGTCGGTGCGAACTGGTGTCCGCCAAAATGAGAGCATCGCCAAACCCGCAGGCGATCGCTGCTGTAGTCTTTTTGCAGACGATCGTAAATGGGAAAACCGAAGCGAGCGCAAGCGACATCGACATTGCCATGGGTACAGACCATAATATCGCGAATCGACTCGCTTTGCTGTCGAAATGACTCGAATTCAGACAAGTTATCGGGATGGTTCAGTAAGGCGGTGACGAGGGCAATTTGACGATCGCTCGGTACGAGAAACTCTTGCTTTTGGTACTGGGAAAACGCACTGTTCGGGTGTTGGTAATAGATGACCCGATTGTCACCCGATCGCGAGTATTCCGCGTCCGGTGCGATTAGCATGGGAACTAGATTGACTCCCTTTTCTTCATGTAGCTTTTTCATCAGCATAAAGATCGGTTGTATCACCGGATCTGCCATCAAGCGATCGGGTATCCAAGGCAGCGATCGCTCCAAAATAATCCATACGTCGCTATGGCGAGCCGTACCAATCGGATCTTCGCCGTTGGTTCGAGAAATTGTCGAGCAAAGCTGACAGTCTGCTTTCAATTCTGTTGTCATAGAATACCTCTTTGTCGTTGTCTCGGCACGATCTTCGGGAGCGATCGTCAAGTAAATTAACTCGATTGTAACAGAAACTCGCGCAATTGCTCTAAAACGAGTTCGGCTCCAATGGGGCCGTTGAGTCCGTTCCATTTGGCGTAGGTGGCGAAGAAGACACGATTTTCTTTGCTGGCGGTGAGGGATTGAGCGATCGCGTTTTCTTTCCAGTTTTGCTCGATGGTTTGTAACTGATGGTTTTCTATCAAATCGGTCATGGTTTTATCGGACGATCGCTCTAACTCCTCTATGTCTCCACCGCCAAAATCGGAATTATAACTGAGAACAATAATGATATCGGCATCGTCGAGTTTGGGTAGGGTTTCTACTGAGACTGGCAAACTCGGCTGTATGTTATCCGATGGTTTGGGAATAACTTCAAAACCGATATCGGTTAACAAGTTCCCTAAATAACTGTTAGGACTGATTGCATGAATATTTTCCTCTATGCGATCGGTTCCCAATAGTAATATTTGCGGATGTTTGCTGGCAACTTCAGCGAAGTCGCTGCGAGCTTCAGCGACAAGATTCTGATAGCGATCGATGGCAATTTGGGCTTTTTCTTCCTCGCCGATCGCTTTAGCAATATCGCGAAGATTTTCCTGCCATTGACCTTCAGTGGTGCGTGCTTTCCATAAAATCGTTGGGGCAATTTGAGACAGCAGATCGTAGTTATTGGCATTTTGTCCCGCTTCTCCTAAAATCAAATCGGGATCGATCGATGCCATTTTTTCTAAAGAGGGTGCGTCGCTTTGTCCCAGGTTGGCCGGTTGGGTTGTGACGCGATCGCCCAGGTAAGGAATTTGGCGATCGGGATTGTCAAAAACTTCCCCTCGATAAACGTTAAACCGCGTTGCAAAGCCACTCGGCTGCTCGTTTAAGGACAAGAGTAAATCGAGGGCGTTAACGCTTAAAACGACAATTTTCTGGGGGTCTCCGCAGATTTCAGCTTGCCCGAGATCGTGTTCGACAACGCGACAATTTTTAGCATTGTCCGATCTAGACTCATCAATGGTAACAGATGGATCCGCACAGGCGATCGCGATTACTGCGGTTACAAGACTTAACAGCAGCCATGTCAAAATTCGTTTCCATTTTCGCATTGTTTTAACCTCCAGTAAGTACGCTAGGCAGAGCCAAAGGAACGAGGTGATTTCCAAAAATGTGTTACACTTCGGATTGGGCAAACGCCGTTTGCCCCTACATCGACGTTTTCATGTGTGGCATTAATTAAAGTGGGAGCATATCGCTCCCAAATGACAGCTTAAAATTGAACGGTAAACGATCCCAGAATCGTAAAATCCTCGCCGGGATAAATGGAGTCGCTGCGGCTGTTTTCCGTGCCTTGAATGTAGTCAACATCGAACAAATTCCGAATGTTGAGGCGGGCTTCCCAATTATTGCGGGCGTAGGCGACAGCTAGGTTCGTTAAGAAATAGTCGTCGAGCTCGAAACTGTTGTCGTTGTCGCCAAAGCGATCGCTGACGTAGTTAAAGCCAATGCCAAAACTCAACCCTTGTAACGATCCGCTTTGAATTTCGTAAGTCGTCCAGAGGTTGGCATTGTGTTCGGGAACGCCAAACAGGTCGTTTCCTTCGATATCGCTGTTATCTTCGGTGATTTCGGCATCGGTGATGGCGTAGTTAGCGACAATATTCCACCCCGGTGCAATCTCGCCAATGAGGTCAAATTCCAGACCTTGGCTGTTTTGTTCCCCAGTAGCGATCGAGAAATTGGGAACGTCGGGATCGGGGGTAGCCACGTTCTCTTTCGTCACGTTAAAATAGGCTAAACTGGCGAGCAAGCGATCGCCCAATAGTTCCGCCCGCGCCCCAATTTCAAACTGTTCGCCCCGTTCGGGATCGAGCAAATCGCCATCCACTGTCATCCCCGAATTAGGATAAAAAGATTGGCTGTAACTGGCGAACAGCGAAACCTCTTCCACAGGTTGGTAAACCAAACCCACGCGGGGAACAAAAGCGTCATCTTCTTGTTCGCTTTCGGAACCTTCGGGGTTAAAAGAACTGGGATTGTTTTCTGTTTCTTGGTCGGCAGTTTCGTAGCGAATCCCTGCTAAAAGATGGAGATTGTGCGATAGCGATACCTGGTCTTGGAGGTAAACTCCCAGGGTATCAATGCGACTATCGGCGGAAAAGAAAATGGGGGACTCGTCAAAGTCCGGTCGTTCCAGTTCGCCGTACACCGGATCGAAGATATTAAAAGGGGTCGAATTTCGTAAATCCCCGCGACCTTCATTGCCAAAAGTTTCCCGGCGATACAGATCGACTCCAGCTAATAAGGTATGCTCGATCGCCCCAGTGGAAAACTCGCCAACGATGTTGGTTTGGAGCTCGAAAGTATCGCTCGGTTGGTCGAGGAGAATATAGCTGCGGCCGATCGTCCCGGTTTCTTCGTCAACGGGAGCAAAGCGAAAAATGGCTGTAATAAACTCCGTATCGTAGCTGGTATAATGGAAGGCATTGCGTAACTTCCAAGCGTCGCTCAACTGATGCTCTAACTGATATCCTGTCCGCAAAAACTCCGTTTCGGTAATGTCGTCGGGTTCTCCTAACGCGCGATCGAAGGGAATATCGGCTACTTCGTCTCCAATGGCCACCAATCCGAAATCTCCCGGTCGGGTGTCGTCGCGGTACTCAAAATCGAGAACCAAATCGGTGCGATCGCCCAATTCGATACTGACAATAGGAGCCACAAAAAAGCGCTCGATTTCGGTATCGTAGTCCCGAAAACTTTCCTCGTGGCGATAGAGGGCATTTAAGCGATACAAAACGCGACCGTCATTAGTTAGCGGCCCGGAAAGGTCGATACTCGGCTCGATTAACTCGTGATTTCCCACGCGCAAACCCAATTCGTAAAACGGCTCGCTGAGGGGTTGCTCGCTGACCAAATTGATAACACCACCGGGTTCGACGGCTCCAAATAAAATCGCGGCTGGGCCTTTTAAGACTTCTACACTTTCGATATGAGAGAGTTCGGGAGAGCCAATATTGCCGCTAAAACCAAAGGTCAAACGAAAGCCATCGCGCAAAACGGAGGCACTATCAAAACCGCGTATGGTGTATCGCTGTCCTCGAGAATCGTTAGAACCAGCGACAACACCGCTAACGTTACGCAAAGCGTCGTCGAGTTCGATAACTTGTTGGTCTTCGAGGATTTCTTGCGGGATAATTTGAATGGACTGGGGAATTTCATCGAGGGGGGTATCGGTGCGCGTGGCGGTACTGGCATCGGGATCGTAATCGTCGCTGCCAATTTGTTCGCCAACCACGACTAAATCGATGACTTCTGGGGTGGAAACACTGAAGCGCAACCCGCGATCGTCGATAATTGTTTCGGCGGTTGGCGGCGCTTCCGTACCGATGACGGTGACGAGAACAGTTGCGTCTGCGATCGTCACCGCTTCGATGGCGGCGATTCCAGCAACCGGATCGATCGCCTCAAATGTTGCTTCCCCCGCCAGATCCAGTACGGCGTTGGGAATCTCGGCCGTGAGGGTATTGCCGTCGATCGCCGTTACGGGTGCGCTTAAGGTTCCCGACTCGGTGACGAACAGGATCTCGACTCCCGTATCGGTGCGATCGAGTTGAATCTCAATAATTTGTATCGGTTCGTTGGTTTGAGCGATCGCGGTTCCGGGATCTTTCTTGCGATTGAGTAGCAAATCAGCATCGGCAAATGCGTCCTGGGCTGCTGCGGGGGCGATCGCTGCCCAACTGCTCGCTACTAGCGCGATCGCGAATAAATTCCCACCCCGTATCGATTTTGGCATCGTCTCTGTGACTCCAGTAATTGAACCCAACTCGAGTCGCCGAATCGGGCTTAAAGCGAATAATCCTCAACTAGAGTAGGAGAGTCGGCCCGCGCTGGCTAGAGATTTTGCGCCCCAAACGCATTTTTTTAACTGGCACATTTCCACGCCTGCATCTGGAAGACTTTAGGATTGATACCGAACTTTTGTCGAAAGGCTGTAGCAAAGCGGCTGCGGCTGGTGTATCCTACTGATGCAGCCACTCGCTCGATGGGTAAGTCCGAAGTTATCAGCAGTCGCCGTGCTTGCCACAAACGGCACTCGCGCAAGTAGGCGAAGGGAGTGGTATCGTACACTTGGTGAAAGCCTTGGTTCAGCTTTAGACGATTGGTTCCAACTTGTCGGGCTAGGGTTTCGATGGATGGCGGGTTGACGATCTGATTTCTTAATAAGGAGGCGGCGCGATCGATGCAGTGGAGATCGGCTTCGTCGAGAGTGGGTTGCACCATGGCTTCTAGGCGCAGTTCGACGAGGGTTAAGGCACGATTTTCTAAATAGCGGCGGCGGGTTTCTCCCTGGTAAGGACAACTGAGAATTTGGCCGATAACCCGTTCCATTTCCGGTGTAATTCGCTGGCGAGTGGCGTAGTTAAGGGCGATCGCTTCTGAGTACAAAGCATCGGCGACAATATGCTCGAAGGCCAGACCGATCGGCTCGATCGCCTTTGGGAAAACACGATCGAAGCTGCTTTCGTGGGGGGAAACGTACTTGCTTCGGTAGCTCGCAATGGAGCGAGTGACGCGATCGGCGATCGCTTTTGTCTGTGGAGATAACCGTTCGAGAACCGAGCGAAAATAGGTGACAAGAGCGGGTCGTCCAAAGAAAACTTCAACTTTGAAAAACCGTTGGCGGGAACGTTTAATTCCAAACTGTTGCAGCCCAAAATAAGGCAGAAAAAAACTGTATCCGGGATCGGTTCCGGCGAGTTGAAACTCAAACTCACCGCGATCGCCCTCCC
>CAKZKB010000710.1 GCA_937121005.1 uncultured cyanobacterium
ACACGAAAACTCAGGTATCGGTGAGCGATGCCAACTGGAAACGGATCGGACAGTTCACAGCTCGCCATGTCCGACTCCTAAAACGCTCTAGCGGGCTGGTTGTAAAAAGTAGTTAATGGAGGGCGCGATTTTCCTCCCCACCCTAAGAGGGATGGGGTCTCCAGTCGCGAATATTCGATGAACCCGATCGCCCAAAGTCTTGGCAGTTAACTCCCAACAAGCCGCGCACCGTAAAAGTCCGCTATCCTTCCCTATCCTTTAAGAGGGTAGGGACTGCCGCGAAAACGTTCAGTGACCAGTGTTCAGTTTTAGGAGAGGGGGGGACAAGGGGACAAGGGGAGAGGGAGAAAGCACTATTCATCCTTAATCCTTATTGACTTCATCATCCTTCGTCCTTGACAACTCACAGGCCCCTGGCACTTATAATGGTTCGTTGATGGGTTAATGCGTTAAAATTATGAACTCTGAATTCTGCGAAAAGTCGGGGGTGTAGATTTTCTTCCCCCCGAACTTTTTAAGACGAACTCTGAATTGGAGCGAAGCGACTGACCACTGGATATATCCTCATCCTGGCCATTTTAATTTTGGGCGGCGCGATCGCGACGCTAGGCGACCGCATGGGGACGAAGGTGGGCAAGGCGCGGTTGAGCTTGTTTGGTTTGCGGCCGCGCAAAACGGCGGTGGTGGTGACGATTTTGACCGGAAGCGTTATTTCCGCGAGTACCCTGGCGATTTTGTTCGCCGCCGACAAGCAGTTACGCACGGGGGTTTTCGAGCTCGAAGAAATCCAAGGCGACCTGGCCGCGGCCCGTCGGGAACTGGAACAGACGCGCGACCTGAAGACGGAGATCGAGCGGGAGTTGGGGGCCGCTCGGGCCGAGCAAGTGGCGGCCGGACGGCGATTGCAAGCCACGAATAAGGCGCTGCGGGGGGTGTTGCAACAATTGGCTAGGGCCGAGGAGACCCAAGAGGAAACGGAGGCGGCCCTCGATGAGACGCTACTGCAACTCGATCGCACGGAACGCGATCGCATTGCGGCCGAGCAAGAAATCGATCGCGTGGAAGCCGAACGGGAACGGGTACGATCGCAGCTACAAGAAAATGCGGCCCGCCAAGCCTTGCTGCGCCGGGAGATCCGCCAACTGCAAGGGGAACGCCAGCAATTGCTGGCCCAGCGCGATGCAGTGCGCCGCCAAATCGCGGCCCGCGATCGCGAGATCCGCCAAAACCAGGAGCAAATCGATATCCAACAAAAGCGCTTGCGCCAGCAAAACGAACAGATCGAACAGCGCGATCGCCTCCTGGCCGAGCGGGAAGCGCAACTGGCCCAGAGAGAGACCGAACTGGCCGATCGCGAGTCTCTACTGGCCGCCTTAGAGCGCCAAAAAGCCTATCTGGAGCGGGAAGTGCAACTGCTCGAGCAAGACGCGGCCGACTTTCGCCAGCGCAAAGTGGCGATCGTCCGCAACCAGGTTTTGGCTTCTGGGGTGCTGCGGGTGATCGATCCGGAGGCGACTCCGCAGGCGGTGGACGACCTGTTGCGAGCGGCGAACCAGGTGGCCTGGCAATTGCTGCATCCGGGAGGGGAAACAGTGGAGGCGATCGTCAAGATTACGCGCGGGGAAGTGGCTCGCTTGGCTGAAGCGATCGACGATGGGGAAGTGTACGTGGTGCGCGTTTTTTCAGCAGAAAACTATGTCGAAGGAGAAATGGAAGTACAAGTCTTTGTGGCGGCGTTACGCAATCAAGTGGTGTTCGATGCGGGGGAGACGATCGCGGCCGTTTCTATCGAGCCAGAAATGACCGAAGAAGAGGTACTCGAACAGATGGAATTGTTACTGCAAGCCGTCCGATTTCGAGCCACTCGCGAAGGAATTTTAATCGATCGCATTCAAATTGGCGATGGGGAGAGAGAAACCTTAGTCGAATTTTTAGAGCAGTTACAAACCTATCCGGCTGCCCTAGAAGTGGAGGCGATCGCGGCAAATGTTACGGAAACCGCCGATGCGTTGGTACTCGAGTTAGTGGCGCGACAAGATGGAGAAGTGGTGTTAGAAGCCAGTTAAACGCCAGTCGCTTCGCTCCAATTCAAAATTAAAAATTAAAAATTAAAAATTTAGACCCCACCCTATGTGCTACGCACAGGCTACACCAACGACAAGCTCGGGTCAAGTGTCTAGACCCAGGGGCTTGTGCGGATGCTTCGCTTGGGTTGTCCACGAATAAATTCGGGGCTTGTATCCAGGATATTATCGGTCAAGCCGGATAAATTATATAAGAGGAAATCGCTCCCAATGCGGCTCCGACAATCACTTGAAATGGCGTGTGTCCTAACAATTCCTTGAGCCGTTCTTCATTAAATTCGCCGTCTTCTTGAAACAGTTCGTCTACAATTTGATTGAGCAAGCGAGCCTGTTTTCCCGCCGCTTGGCGCACGCCTGCCGCGTCGTACATGACGATGACCGCGAAAACCGAAGCAATGGCGAATTCAATGCTATCCCAACCGATCGTCCGCCCCACACCTGTCGCCAACGCTGTCACCAACGCCGAATGAGCGCTAGGCATTCCTCCAGTTTCCACGATCGCGCGAAAATCGAGTTTGTGAGTTTGGATACCGCGCACGAGCAACTTTGCCCCTTGGGCCAACAAACAGGCCACAATGGCAACAACGAGGATATGATTGTCTAAAATATGCGATAGTTCCTGCATCGATCTCTCCTAGCGATCGCGGCTGACGATAAATTCAGCGATCGCAGCGAGGGGAACAGCGCGATCGCCAAATGGAGCCAATTGGGCCACTGCTTCGTCGGTCAACTGGCGGGCCTGGCGTTTGGACTCTTCCAATCCCCACAAGCTAGGATACGTGGCTTTTTGCGCTTTGAGATCTTTTCCGGCAGTTTTCCCCAAGACTTCGCTGGAGGACGTGATGTCTAAAATATCGTCAATAATTTGGAACGCCAGCCCGATATTGCCCGCATAGCGGCTCAAACGGGCGATCGCGTCTTCGTCAGCCCCGGCCAAAATCGCCCCGCAAACGACGCTGGCTTCTAGCAAGGCGGCGGTTTTATGGTTGTGGATGAAATGAAGGGTTTCTAGGGGAATGTCCGGCTTTCCTTCCGACTCGAGATCCACCACCTGGCCGCCCACTAGCCCGGCCGCCCCCACTGCCCGCCCCAGACGGGCCACCACTCGAATCAAGCGATCGGCCGGTACGTCTTTGGTTTCGACAGCGATAAATTCAAACGCATACGCCAGCAACCCGTCACCGGCCAGAATGGCCACGTCGTCGCCGTATACTTTATGGTTGGTGAGTTTCCCGCGTCGGTAGTCGTCGTCGTCCATGGCGGGCAGATCGTCGTGGATCAGCGACATGGTGTGGATCATTTCGACGGCGCAGGCGGTGGGGAGGGCGATCGCTTCGCTTCCGCCTACCGCTTGGCAACTCGACAGACACAGGATCGGGCGCAGGCGCTTTCCTCCCGCTAGCAGCGAGTAGCGCATGGCTTCGTAGATCCGTTCCGGGTACACCACTGGGAGGGCGCGATCGAGGGCGGCTTCAACTTTGGCTTTGCCCTCGGCGAGATAGGTTTTCAGGTCGAATGTCTCTGTAGTTGGCTTCCCCATGGCTTTGGTGGCGATCGGTGCAGTGGCGCGTAAACCCGATCTTACCGGATAACGCGATCGCTCATCGCGGTTATCTCAGCAATATTTCGATCTTTATCCCCACATTCCGCACCCGAGTCAGTGTGCCAGTTGAAGGACTTGGATCGAGTCCCTCACCCCTGGCACTCGTTGAGTATTAATACTCAGTGAGTGCGAGAGCAAAAAGGGGAATTTGTGTGGGATAATGAAGAAAAGTTGTTCCAAAAAGGAGGTTAAAAATGTCTGTAGAAGTGAGCAATTTAGACCACTTAGGATGAGTAGCTGGAATCATAGATGAAATTGGCCTAGAAGAGGAGGTCGATAGACTGTTGGGAAAAGAACCAGGAGAAAAAGTATCTGCGGGACAAGTCGTCAAAGCCTTAATCCTCAATGGGCTAGGTTTTGTGTCATCGCCCTTATATTTATTCAGTCGTTTTTTAGAGGGAAAACCCGTAGAGCATTTGTTCGGAGCGGGAGCTGGGGGGGGACAAGCAAGGCTAGAACGCTGACTGTACGAGGAGTGCAGCCCTTTTG
>CAKZKB010000711.1 GCA_937121005.1 uncultured cyanobacterium
GCCGAACAGGTCTTGTATCTACCCGGTACTAAGCGAGTTCTTATCTGGCGGGCAACAATGGCTACATACATATTTTCTCGATTTTGTCAAGTCTTTCTGGACTGACTTCAGACACGCTACATATCATGATAGTGTAAGAATGAAGCCGAAATCACTACCTGTAGTGTCGCGATCGGCGATTTGCGTCAGTTCAGTTCTTTGGTAACTGTTCAGGGGGGTCGGCCTTTTGCGCCAAATCGTCCAAACGCTTGTCACGTATACGTTTCAGGCGTTCTGCCCTATCCGTCAGAATTCAGCATAGACCCCAAAAAGCCGTTTTATCCTCCCCTTAGCCTGGAACAGCAGCATAGAACTCGATCGAGGAATCAATTCTAGATGGTTTTTCATGTCGATTTCACTCGAAATCACCCTGGGCAATCTTCGGACTACCCCCTGAACAGTTACGTTCTTTTTTTGATATGTTACCATGATGTAAGGAACGCGATCGTCCCAACCATGCTCGCCAAACTGAACCTGGAAAACTTTAAGAATTTCAAAGATGCCGAACTCCACCTCGGCCCGTTTACGCTGTTAGTCGGCGAAAATGCGTCTGGGAAAAGCAACATTCGCGACGCACTCCGTTTTTTACATGGTATCGCTCGCGGCTACAATGTGGCCGAAGTCTTCGGCGAAGTTTGGGCCGAAGGTGGGGTACTGCAATGGAAAGGTATTCGCGGTGGTATGCGAGAGGCTGCTTTTATGGATGAGCCCTCTTTTTCTATTGGTGTGTCCTTTATCAATCTTTCTCAACCTGAATATCCTACAATAAACTTGGAAAATGCTGAAATAGATTATGCTCTCGGCATCAAAGTCGAAAATAATAAATCTACGTCAAATCTAATTTTTGAGTCTATGTCTATTTCAAAAAAAAGTGAATCTCTGTTTGATGATATTTTACTTGGCGAAGAGGAGTCACAGTCAAAACACTTAAATAACGCATTTATTTACCGTGCGAAGCAAGTATTAGTGAACTTGTATCTCGACAAGTCGGAGATTTTCTTGAAGTCTCTAGCTAAATCTCTAAATTCTAACAAAGAAACAATTATTGTGAATTTTTTTAATGAACTAGAGAATAATACTGAATTATATACAATTTTACAGCTTGCTAGCGATATGAATTCTATTCTAAAATCAATTCGCTTCTTTGATTTCAACCCTGATGCAATGCGATCGCCCTCATTTCCAGGTCAAGCCATTTTAGGCGATCGCGGCGAGAACCTCTCCTCCGTACTCTACGAAATCTGTCAAGACGAACAACAAAAAGCCATCTTAGTCTCTTGGCTGAAAAAACTAACGCCGATGGATGTTGTCGATCTCGACTTCGTTTTCGAGTATAGCGGTAAAGTGCTACTTCTCCTGGTTGAAGAAAGCGGCGAAAAAATATCTGCTTATAGTGCTTCTGACGGTACGCTGCGGTTTTTAGGCTTTCTCGCTGCTATGTTAAACCCCAAAGAAGCCAACAAAATCGCCTTTTTTGAAGAACTCGAAAATGGCATCCACCCAACTCGATTGTACCTGTTGGTGCAACTCATCGAACAAACGGCGGCAAAAAACAATACCCAAGTCATCGCGACAACGCATTCCCCGCAACTGCTGCGAATGCTGAACGAAGACTCTTTAGAATCCGCTTCCCTCGTGTATCGACTTCCCGATCGCAAAGATGCTAGAATTAAGCGCATCGTCGATATTCCCGATGCTCGTCGCGCGATCGACAATGAAGATCTAGGACGCTTGCAGGAGTCGGGATGGCTCGAAGATGCTGTTTACTTTACCGAACCTGACGCAGAGGAGGACGAAGATTGAACGTTCTTGTCATTCCCGAAGACTTTACCAAAGACCAGTATATGCTCAAACCGATTGTAGAAGCCATGCTGAAGAAGCTAGGAAAAAAGAAAGCAAAAGTCAAAGTCTGTCGGGATCCGCTATTGGGAAGTGTCGAGCAGGCTACAAAAGTAGAACGGATTGTCCCCATTGTCAACCGCTATGCTGGCATGACTGACTTATTTTTATTGTGCGTCGATCGCGATGGTAGAGAGGGGAGAAAATTGCAGTTAGAGAAGATCGAACGGGAAGCAGCAGCGATTTTGAACAATTTTACAGGCGATCGCGCCTTTTTTGCCGAAAATGCTTGGCAAGAAATAGAAGTTTGGGTTTTAGCTGGATTGCCAGATTTTACGAAAGCACGCGATTGGCAAGAGGTTCGTCAAGAAAGGGATCCCAAAGAAAGATATTTTTTGCCCTACTCGCAACAACGAGGCTTCGCCAACTCTTCAGATGAAGGCAGAATCGCTTTATCGCAAGAAGCGGCTACACAATATAATAATCGCATTCGCAAGCTCTGTACGGAAGATATCCAAAATCTAGAGACCCGGATCGGCGACTGGATGACCAACCTGGGATAAACTATAGGACGCGATCGCCCGCAGCATCCGCACTGGGGCCAGGACATTCGTAGGTTGGGTATCGTCCCTCTACCCCACGCGATTGATGGTATGTAGCCTTGTTCGTTGTTCGTTGTTCGTTGATGCGTTGAAATGTAAAGTTATGTTACAAAAGTCAGCCAGACTTGACATCTCCCGAAAAAACGGTAACAATGAATACAGAAAGTAAAAACAAATCGTTCATCTCTCTCGATGCGCGATCGCTCTAAAGAAGACCGAACAGCGCGATGGGAGAGACGGAAGTAGGGGTTACGCCCGAAGGAACGCGCCTCATTGACAACCCCACCTCAAGTTCAGGAGGCGACACCATGAAACTCTGCTATCGCGGAATCAGCTACGAATACAACCCCCCGGTTGTGGAAACCAGTGACAAACCGACCGTCGGTAAATATCGCGGTCTGGACTGGCGCTTTCGCAACCCGGCGAAAAACCCGGTTCACCAAACCACTTTAGATCTCAAGTATCGCGGCGTTGCATATCGCACGGGCGAAACCGCAGCCCCGGCGCAACCCGTTGCCAAACCTGTCACCGAACCCGTCAAAGTCCCGGCGACTTCGCTCGACGATCGCGCTCGTGCTTTGATGATGAAAGGCAACCTCAACATCGAAAAACGCCAGCAAGCCATGTTAGGGCGCTTGGTTGCCGAAGTCGGTTTGGATGTGGATGTTTCTAAATACTGGAACCGCATTCAAGGTAAAGTGCATCCCGGCTTCCGCACCAGCTACAGCCGCAGTGCTTCGGCTATGAGCTAAGATGCCAATGTTTCCGCTCCTCATTTAGTTAGGTAACATTTTCGAGCCTACCTTCGGGTAGGCTTTTTTGCAAGCTACCGATTTTGGGTTTGTTTTTCTTCGAGAACTCGCAACTTCTGCTCGCGTTTGTTGAGCTTGAGTTCTAATTCTTGCAGTTGCTCGCGGCGATTTTCTAATTCTACCGTGCGCCGGGCCAGATCTTGGCTTTGCAAGGTCAACGACTGTCGCCACTGTTCGACGCGATCGAGTTCTTCTTGCAAGCCTTGGGGCGTGATGCCTTTTGTCAAGTATTGCTTCACAAAATTTAACACCCAATCGCGAGCATCTTTGACGCTGACCACTTCTTTATTTTGGATGTCTACCAAGACTAACATTCCTTCGCCAAAATTGTTGGCTTCGGGGACATCTTTGGTTTGTTCTCCATTCACCAACGTCCAAGTATATTCTAAACGTTGGGCAGCCAAAAGTTGGACGGTGGCTTTACCGCCGAACAGGCCTTTTTTTAACACTCGGGCTAAATAGCGCATAGTCTTGGTATTTATTGCAAGCGTTCCCAACGTTGGCGCAGAATTTCGACCTGTTTTTCGGCTTCGGCGAGGGCTTCTCGCGCCCCCTGCACCACGTCTGCGGGGGCTTTGTTGACAAAGTTGGGATTGCTCAAGCGGCCGCTATACGATTTTACCTCGCCTTCGGCCTTTTGCAAACTTTTTTCCAGTTTAGCACGAACGGCATCGATATCGACAACCCCTTCTAAGGGAATTAGCACTTGTACGGTGGCGACAACATCGGCGATCGCTTTTTTCGGTAAGTTGTCTTTCGAGGCGACAATGGTGAGGTTTTCCACTTTGGGAATATTTTCGATATACGATCGCCCCGACTCTAGGGTTGTCTGTTCGCGATCGTCTTCCGTTTGTAAAATCGCCGCCACTTTGACGCTGGGTTTGATATCCACTTCCGATCGCAGATTT
>CAKZKB010000712.1 GCA_937121005.1 uncultured cyanobacterium
GAAGGTTCCAATCCTCTCCCAGACATTTCCGATGACATGGAAGGTTCCAATCCTCTCCCAGACATTTCCGATGACATGGAAGGTTCCAATCCTCTCCCAGACATTTCCGATGACATGGAAGGTTCCAATCCTCCCCCAGACATTTCCGATCGACTTAACATGATAGAGGCTTTTGAAGAAAACTCGGTAATGTCCCAAGAAGAGATGCGCGTGCCGGAGGATCTAACAGATAATTTAATACGATTGCCCAATACGGAGGGACTCAACGTTAGTGGAATCTCCACCAATAACGTTTTTGAGGCTATTGAAACAGTACGATCGCAAGAGATTTCTGCGTCCGCTACTTCGTCCACTACTTTAGCAGGCACTCAGCAAACCTTAAACAATCAAAACGAACAAACCGGGAGCAATACAGCGATAGTTTATCTGACCTCTGTTCCTAATGCTCTGAATGCAAATATTCCGTTGGAGTGCATGGAAGACGAGGTAGGAGAGAGCCAGCATAATTTATGGTTGAATACAGAACAGAATCTTTCAGTTGTCTGTCCGCGAGATTTACTGGACAGAACTAGCGATCGCGTTAGTTTATTTGTCGTCACAGAGGACGGACAACCCCTTAACGTAGAAATTTCTCCCTCAACGGAAGAGTTAGAAACAATGGCGCGGGAGTTACGCCGTCGAGTTCAATACAACGAAGAGGGCTATCGAGAGGTCGGGGCGCAACTTTACGATGTTTTAATTGAACCCATTGAAGCCGACTTACGATCGCGCGGAATCACCAATCTCGTTTTTATCACTCAACCCGAACTGCGGGGAATACCTGTTGCGGCTTTGTACGATCGCGATCGCGATCGATTTCTGGTTGAGGATTACAGTCTTGGCATTATGCCCAGTTTCTCTTTAACACGAACGGATTATTTAAGCGTCAACAATGCCCCCGTTTTGGCGATGGGACGATCGCAGTTCCAGAACCACGATCCCCTACCTGCGGTACCGATCGAACTCGAAATGGTACAGCGTAATGCTCCGGGTGAAATTCTCTTGAATGAAGCCTTTACTCGAGAGAATTTAGCTCGACGCAACGATCGAAGATTTCGGATCTTGCACTTAGCCACTCACGCCAACTTTTTGGAAACAAACAATCCCGCTTCCTACATTCGCCTGTGGGACGACTATTTAGAACTGCAAGAAATGAGATCGGAACCCTTTCCTTGGCAAGAACCAACAGTCGATTTATTGGTGTTGAGCGCTTGCGAAACCGCCGCAGACTCGATCCGCGCCGAGCTCGGTTTAGCGGGAGCGGCGTATCACATGGGTGTGAAATCTGTACTCGGTAGTTTTTGGTCTCCTCGCGATCGCGTTACCTTACTCTTAATGAGCTATTTCTACCGAGACTTAGCCAGCGCCCCCATTAAAGCAGAAGCATTGCAACAAGCGCAAATTGCCTTTCTCAGAGGCGATTGGCAGTGGGTACGATCGCAGCTAGAAGAGTTAGAAACTTCGGGAACTTTGAGCGATCGCGACCTCGAAGAACTGCAAGAGATCCAACAATGGTTAGACACCAGTCCTTCTCTTTCCCATCCTCACTATTGGGCAGGATTTGTGATGGTGGGGAGTCCTTGGTAACGTG
The DNA here is from genome assembly GCA_937121005.1 of uncultured cyanobacterium. Lineage (GTDB taxonomy): Bacteria > Cyanobacteriota > Cyanobacteriia > Cyanobacteriales > Geitlerinemataceae > CAKZKB01. The sequence goes on from CAKZKB010000712.1 coordinate 1,631, forward strand.
CGGATGCGTTCGGCCAAGATTGCGATTTGTAACATTATCAAAGGTCGAAGTTGGTTCGCTCGGGGATTTCCTCAGTCCGTAATAATATCGACAGCATACCAAATTCGTACTCTGGTCGGATTCAAATTTCTGACTTGGGAGGGAGGTTGCGATCGCGATCGCCTGTGTTGTTGTTCGATCTCTCTGCGTGTTTCTAGCGCGATCGCACGCGATCTGCGTAAATTCGGTGAGGATAGAACTATAGACGAACATCACTGCGAGCCATGAAAACCGCCATCACTACGTTATCGATCGATCTTGCCAAACTTCGCAACATCTTTACTCGCGTTCGCCGATACCAAACCCTATCGATGCAAGATTACTATTTTTTAGTCCGTTGCGAGACCAGCCCCGAGTTGGGAGCCGATGACAAGCGCCGCATCAGCAATTTGATCGAAGCGGCGATCGGCGGCCAGCCCGTGTTTGGTAGCGCGGGAAGCTACACGATCGCCTTTAAAAACTAGCCCGGTACAGAACTAGGGAGTCAGGGGTTGCTTGGCTGGCACCTGTTGCTCTTCGAGTTCCATGGCTAATATTTCTGGAACGGTGACAAATTCGTAACCGCGATCGCGCAATCCGGCAATAATTGTCGGTAAAGCAGCTACAGTTTGGGCTCGATTGCCCCCACCATCGTGCAACAAGACGATTCCCCCCGGATGGGCTTGAGAAATGACGCGATCGGCTAAGGAAGCAGCCGATCCCCCATAAGTATCCTCTGGGTTAATCGACCACATCACCACTGCATAGTTACCGCGAGCCGCATAGTTAGCTAAACCGTTGGTGAGGTTGCCGCCCGGCGGCCGGAACAAGCGCGTATAAACCCCCGTTTGCTGGTTGAGACTGGCGGCGGTATTGTCAATTTCTTGGGACGCAATATAGTCGTTGACGGGATAATATTGATGGTTCCAAGTGTGGTTGCCGAGAACGTGACCTTCTTTAACCACTTGGCGGGCAATTTCTGGGAAAGATTGCAGGTGCGATCCCACCATAAAAAAGGTGGCTCGAATCTCGTTTTCCCGCAAAATGTCTAAAATTGGCACGGTGTCGGGCCAGGGGCCGTCATCGAAGGTGAGGGCAATGACCCGTCGCTGCGAGGGGAGTTCGACCCTGTGGATGGTGCGCCCTTCAAATTCTCTGGGGGGCAGGTGATAGGTACTGCGAACTTGCCGATCGACGTTCTGGCGAGTGGTTTCGACGGTTTGCTTCACCGGGTTGAGACGATCGCGGGCCGCCGTCTCGATTTTGGGGACGGAAGCGACCGCTTTCGGTATGGCCGGGTTGAGGGGCAAACTCGGAGAAAATAGGGTTCCGGGGACGGGACGAAATGCCAGCAACAGCAGGCTCAAGTTGAACGTACTCATAAAGGCAACGCTAGGGTCAAAACGCTGCCGATTCGATAAGGGAGAGCGTGCCATAACGACTGTGACCTCGATCGCTGTTTTGCACGAAATTTGGGGTTGTAAGTTCGGACTACCGAACAATTACGTCCGCATCATACCCCTATCCGGATGGAAAAAACAACGATCGATTGTTAAGAAACTTTAGAAATACGACCCTAGGCAAATTGTTGCAAGCCGAGCCATTCTTCGGGGGATGCCAGCAACTTGACGCTGAGGCTGGTAATTTCCGATCGCGAATTGAGGGCAAACGTCCAGGCGGCATTGATGCCAAACAACGGTGTTTGCACTTTGCCGAGGGTTTCGATACAAATATTATCGGGTTGCTGGGCGCGAATTTCGATGCGATCGCTGGCAATTTTCATCCCGTTGGCTTCTCGGCGCAAGTAGCGAGCGATGGCGTTGCGTCCTTTAACTGCATCGTCGATGGGAGGATAGAGAATACCGTTGGCGGCAAACGCACTGGCAGCCCGCTCGAATTTCCCGGTATTAAATGCTTCAATATAGCGACGGACGATCGCGATCGGCATGGCTTCGGTCTCCTGATGGCGTACCAATCGCATTGTATCAACTGCACTCATGGGAATTCCTCTCTATTCGGATAGTAAAAGGGGGAAACGCGATCGTTCCCCCCGCGATCGTCAATTGGTGTGAAGTCGTGCCTTCAACTAGGCAAGCGGATCGATGCCCATTTTGGCGACAACATTACGCATGACGGTAATTTGTTGGCTGAAGTCGAGTTTCAGCACGAAAGCATCGAAGATGTTACGGGCTGCTTCCGAGAGTTTGTAGCCTTGGGGCATGGGAACGACGGAACCATCGTCCATCCATTCCGAGAGGCGATACCAGAAAGCGAGTTTGGTGTTGGTGCCCAGTACGCCGTAGCTGCGGCTGACGGGGGTACTGTTTTTGGCGGCGATATCGCGCATGGCTTGCAATTGTTCGTCAAAGGACATTGCTTGGATGTCGGCAAGCAAGCCTTCGGCGAGTTGCAGGCGGGCGGCTCCGGGGGCGGCGGGGGTCACGGAGCGCCCCATTTCGGTGTAGAGCTCCCACAACAGGGTCAATTTGTCGTCAACGCTGAGGCGATCGAGGGCTTCGGTGGTGCGGGCAACCCATTCGGTGGCGGGGGCGGCACTGAGTTGACTGGGACTGAAAGCGGTGGTGTAAACCATGTTTGTTGCTTCCTTGCGAACTGCTTACTTCCATCTTGATACAAAAGTTTACAAACCGCAAATAAAATTTACATATGGAGAAATCGAAATCCCTTATAATTATCTGATTTGCGATCGCGATCGCAGTAAAGGATCCAGATTCTGGTTTACATGAACTTGCCCGTCGTTCGCCATCCCGACTACGTGGCTCCTCTTCCCCCACACCACCGCTTCCCGATGGCGAAGTTTGGGTTGCTCTACGATCGCTTGCTGGCTGATGGCATCATCCGATCGTCCCAAGTTCGCGAACCCGTTGTCGCTCCCCGCGAGTGGATCGAGTGGGTGCACTGCGACAGCTATACCAGCGACTACTGCGAGGGCACCCTCGACGATCGCGCTTTGCGGCGTATTGGTTTGCCTTGGAGCGAGGCGTTGGTGCGGCGCACTCGACTGGCGGTAGGGGGAACGGTGCTGGCGGCGCAGTTGGCGATCGATCGCGGTTTGGCGTGCAATACGGTGGGGGGAACCCATCATGCGTTTCCCGATTTTGGTTCGGGATTTTGTATTTTTAACGATTTGGCGATCGCGGCTCGGTTCGTGCAGAAAAAAGGCTGGGCGCAACGAATTTTAATTGTGGATCTCGACGTGCATCAAGGGGATGGCACGGCGGCGATCTTTAAAGGCGACGACAGCGTATTTACGTTTTCGATGCACTGCGGCGCGAACTTTCCGGCTCGCAAACAACTCGGCGATCTCGATGTGGAATTACCCGTCGGCACGGAAGACGACGACTACTTACAAATACTGGCTCGATATTTGCCGGATTTGCTGTCGCAGGTGCGTCCGGATCTGGTACTTTACGATGCGGGAGTAGACGTTCACGGAGGCGATCGCTTGGGGAAACTCTCTCTTACCGATACGGGATTGTTTCGCCGAGAAATGCAGGTTCTAACCACTTGCGTGGCGGCTGGATATCCGGTGGCTTGCGTCATTGGCGGGGGCTATTGCGACGATATGAAATCTCTCGCGTATCGCCACAGTTTGTTGCATCGAGCGGCGGCGGATGTGTGGCGGCAATATGGGTTATGATGGGGGGTTTAGAGACTGTTCCTAAAGCTAATATTAATATTAACGTTAAATTGTAAGCATTCAGGTCAAAATCAGAAACCCGGTTTCTAAGAGGAGAAACTTAGATACTGTCCGGCTATAAGCGAGAAACCGAGTTTCTACACCAGTTTACCCTAGCATACCTGCAATGCTTACGTTAAGTTAGCCAAACTCGGATAAAATATTCACAAAGTTTAGCACTTCCTCACTATCGGGTAGAGGAAACGCATTGGCTTCAGCGAAGACCACTTTCGACATTTCCACCGTTCCCGTGTCGCTGACAAAATGCTTGGCAAATTGGGGGTGGCGCTGTACTTCTAAAGTCTGCCCCTTAGAGTTGGTTAAATTCAAGCAAGTGGGAGCGCGAAAAAAGTCGCCGCCATATTTTTCGATGCGAGGATCGGGTTCGATTTGCTCTAAACTATTAACTTTATCGATCGCATAATTCAGTGCTGTGCGAATGCGCTGTAAATGTTTGAAGCGCTTGACGCTGGCCCGTTCCACTTCCATATTTTGTAAGTGTTGCACCAAATTGGCTAAATTTTCTTGCGTTGCCTTGGCATCGCGAAACGGGAAAATCGCCATGTAAGCCGTTGCGAATAACTTGATGTCGTTGTCCATGCGAAAGCGTAAAATCGTGCGGCGATCGCTGACTTCAATACACGGACTTTTGCGTAACGGTCGGTAGTGCTGAGAAATTTTATAGTATGCCAGTGCCAGCGCCAAATGGGCCGAGCCTTCCAGGAGCGCATCGATACAAATCTCCACCGTCGGCGGCGTTTCGTTAAAAAATTCCCGCGTTTTATCTGGGGTGAGGCGCTTAATTTTGGAGCGATCGCCGTCAGGACTCAAATCCACCCACTCGCAAATTGTCCCCTGACTTTTCAGGCCGAAACGGGACACGCCGTAGAGTTTGGCTCCCGACAAATCCGCCCCCGACAAATCCGCCCCCATCCAATCGATCCCGATTAAATTCGATTGCGTCAAATTGGCACAGACCAAACTGGCATTGAGCAAATTGGCATCTCCCAAATCCGCGCCGCTCATATTGGCCCCACTGAGCTTCGCCCCGCTCAAATCCGCCCCGCGCAAATTAGCGCCGCTTAAATCCGCCCAGCGCAAATTAGCGCCGCTCAAGTCCGCACCCTCGAGTTTCGCGCCGCTCAAGTCCACCTGGCGCAGTCCGGCGTAACGTAACGAAGCCCCCCGCAGGTCGGCCCGTTTCAGG
>CAKZKB010000713.1 GCA_937121005.1 uncultured cyanobacterium
AAGGAGACAAGGAGACAAGGAGACAAGGAGACAAGGAGACAAGGAGACAAGGAGACAAGGAGAGGGGGAGATAATCACTATTCATCCTTCATCCTTCCTACTTCATCCCTAACACCTCATCCCTCATCCCTCGTACCTCACACCTCAAACCTCGCACCTAATCCCTTATGGATGAATTTGTGATAAGATCGTGCGTAGGCGATCGTAGTCGTCTTTGAGTACCGCACTCAGGTTGCGTCCGGCTTCCACTAACCAATCGCGATCGCATTTTCGCAGTTGGTAAATTTGGCGAATGGCGGCGGCAACCAAGGCTTCGACGGGAGAATTGGTAACGGCAAGGAGAGTGCGTAAAAAGTCAAGGCGATCGCTAAACCGAATCACTTCCTCTGCGTTGCAATAGTACACCGCTTGGTGAATTTGTGGAGGACGCGGCGGTATATACTGGTAGATAATCCCACTGGTGGCGCTGCGACCGTTAGCCGAACTGCCAATGGGAGAAAAGCCGACGATCGCGGCCCGAAATTCCGTTTTCAGCATCGAAAAAATCTGCGGTTGCTGTTCTCGCAACTCCTCTAACGACATTCCCAATGCTTGCGCCCGGTGCACGGAATCGATGGGGCTAGTGGTCGCATGATAGACGATCGCATAAATTTGGTTGCCCGATTCTTCGTCAGTGGATTTCACCCAACCGCCAAAGGGAGGCATAGCCGGAAAACTCAAGTCGTCAGCCTCCAAACACTGGCCCAAAAATTCTGTCGTCGCCGTTTCAATCACCTCGGCAAAATGGTCGGGGTGGCGACTGGCAGCATTGAATTGTGGCAAAGGAAGGCGCATTTTCTAGGTATTAGGTATTAGGTATTAGGTATTAGGTATTAGGTATTAGGTATTAGGTATTAGGTGTATAGGTTGGGTTTCATACTTCACCCCAACAACCGCGCATCGATCGCTTTGGGGGGATGGGAAATTGGGGAGCAGGGTACAATCTTAGTATAGCGATAAAAATCCCCAACTTTGCCGACTAAGACGCTAACCCAACACCCCCTAAATCCCTAATCCCCCAAACCCCTACTTCTTGCGCCCTGCTTTGGCATCGACGAGTTCGAGTTCCGAGAGGCGAAAGGTGACGGAATGATCCCAGTTACCCCCTTCAAACAAGACGGCGGCTTTCGCATCGGCGATGCGTTGGACGGTTCCTTGAAATTTGTAGTAGGTGTCGTCAGGGTTGGTGACAACGACGGCCGAACCGGGTAAAATCATGGCGTTGATGAGTTGAGAGAAACGGCTTACGTTAGTTATACCACGATCGCGGCTAAATAGTGTCGCACAAGCTAATTAAATCGGGAAAGTCGGGAATGCGATCGAGGGCTTCTTGGCAGCTTTCCCAAGCGCGATCGTATTCGCGCCGTTCGCTCAGGGCTAAAATCCGATAGTACCACGCGATGGGGTCGCTCGGATTGAATTCTAGGGCTTTGTTTAAGGCCGCGATCGCGGCTTCGTATTCCCCTTTCTCGAACAAAGCGATACCGCGAGTTCCCCAACTTTTGGGATCGGCCGGTTGCAATTCGATCGCCGTATCTAAAGTGGTGAGGGCATCGTCGTAGCGTTCGAGTTCGATCAGGGCGCTGGCTTTATCTTGCCAAGCCGGATAGAAATTGGGATTGATTTCTAGGGCGCGTTCGTAGGCTTCGATGGCCGCTTCATAGTCGGCGCGTTTGGCATTTTCTCCCTCTTCAGAGACCGGGCGATCGTTGAGAAACGACCCCTTATTGTGCCAAGTTAAATAAGAGTTGGGACGCAGTTCGATGGCCCGATCCATCGTTTCGATCGCCTCGTCGTAGCGACCCAAAATAAACAGCATATTGCTTTTGGCAATGGTAGCCCGAAAGGAATTGGGATCGACTTCTAGGGCGGCTTCGTAGGCAGCCAAGGCATCTTCTTGTCGTCCTAATTTGCCGAGGACTTGCCCTTTACCGACGCGGGCTTCAATATCTTCGGAGTCCGTTTCGATGCGGTTGTCGTAAATGGCTAAGGCTTCGCTGTAGGCTTGTCGCGCTTCGCGGCCGCGATCGAGATAGTCGAGAACGAAACCTTTATTTTCCCAAGATTTGGCATCTTTGGGGTTAACAGTAATGGCACGTTCAAAGGCATCTAAAGCCGCATTAAAATCGCCCTGCCGCATCAAGGTACGCCCTTTTCCATTCCAGGCTTTGAGATAGTTTTCGTCAATTTCGAGGGCGCGATCGTAAGCAGAGAGGGCCTCTGGAAAGTTGCCCAGTTGATAGAGGGCTTCGCCTAAATTGTTCCAGGCTTTGGGATCGTTGGGACGCAGTTCGATCGCTTTTTGGTAGGCCGTTTTTGCCCCTTCATAACGTTCTAAAAAGTAGAGGGCATCGCCGCGAATTTCCCAGGCTTGAGGCGAATTGGGGCGCATAGCCACAGCCCGATCGCAGTAGGTTAAGGCTTCTTCGGCGGCTTCGGCATCTAAGAGGCGATCGCACTGACGGGTCAAACTCGACGATCGCCAAGCGGGCCACAACAGGGCCACCAATGCGGCGACGATCGCCACTGGGGCCGCGATCCAGACCCATTTCGGCACGCGCGGGGGGACGGGGGTTTTGCTGCGCGTTGGCACAGGGGGGGCGGCGGTTTTGGAGACCGATCGCAAGGGAGTCTCCAAGGCTTCGAGATCGGCCAGAACGTCATCGACGTTTTGGTAGCGATCGCGAAAATAGGGATGCACCATCTTGTCGAGAATATCGGCAAAAGCAGTGCTGACGCGGGCTTCGGGTCGCCACCGGGCCGCCCCAGACTCGGCATCGACGAAGGTTTCGGGGGGCTGTCCCACTAATGCCCGAATGACAATTAAGCCGATGGCGTAGAGATCGTCATGGAACCCCGGTTCTTCTTTATGGGGTTCTTTGGGGAGATAGACTTGCGCTTCCGGGGCCACGCGATCGCGGGCTTGGGAGTGAGATGCCGTCCCGAACTCCACTAATATCAATTTATTATCGGCTCGGCGACGGACAAAACTGCCCGGATGCAAGGATAAATGGGGGCCGTAGGTGTAGTGAAAATGCCGGATCGGATCCAACATTTCCCGCAACAGGGCGATCGCGGCCGGTTGGCTGGGGGGTTGGCGGCTTTCGAGTTCGGTTTTCAGGGGCGGGCCGTCGATATATTCTTGGACGAGATAGAACTGGCCGTCGTCTTCAAATTCATCGAGGAGGGTAGGAACGCGATCGTGCTGGCCGAGTTCGTGAAACAACTGGGCCTCGCGCTTAAACAGGCGCTTGGCCACCAGTCTCGCTTCCGGTTCTGGGGAAATAGACTTGCGCCGCCGGAGAATGCAGGGTCGATCGCCTGCGGTTTTGTTGCGGGCGAGAAAAGTTTGCCGAAATTCTCCACCGCCGAGTTGGTCGAGGATTTCGTAACGCCCCTGAAGGGTTTTGCCTGCGAACATGGATACCATGGCCAGAATCAGTCTTTAGAGTTTAGCGTTGTCGCGCCCCGAACGCCATCGAGGGGCCATCTTTCGGGGTGACGGATCGTACCCCTCATTCCTCCCGATGCGGCAATCTGTCTCACTGTAGACAATTTAAACGATAACGTGCAAATTCGGGGCGGTAGCGGAACGCCCAATTTTAGATTTTAGATTTTAGATTTTGGATTTTGCGGAAAGTTGGGGGAAAAAATCTACCCAGTTCTCTCACAATTTAAGATTTTCAAAATTTTGAATTCTGAATTTTTAATTTTTAATTCCTCGAAGAGGTGCGCGAGCGTCCCCAACGGGTTTGGCATTGCCCCTAGCAGAATAACCGCCGAGGCGATAGTAACCATTGTCACATTCTCATAACTTTTATGCAGCCATGACTTCTGTGAAGTATTCGCAAAAAGCAGGAGTCCTTAACCTATCCTTAACCAAATGTCAAGTAATGTTGTTCTATCTGCAAGGATAGTCGATCGCCAAGCGTCATGCTGCGATCGCGATCGCACCCCCAACCTTGAAGAAGTGTTAAGCGCGATCGCCATCAGGGTGCTACCTACCCGGTAGCAGTCGATCGACCCCATACTCACACGGAAGTATAGAACCATGGCTGCAACCACACTATCGGCTGGCGATATCGCGATCGTCGGCTTTAACTTCGACAACCCCGACGAATTGGCCTTCGTTCCCCTCATTGATATCGGTTCGGGAACGGAAATCAAATTTACTGACAACGGCTGGCAAAGTAGCGGCAGTTTCCGCAGCAACGAAGGAACCTTTACCTGGACTGCCAGTACCGACATTGCGGCTGGAACCGTCATCAACCCTAGCGTCAGCAGCATCGCCTTCTCTGCAAGCGGCGACCAAATTTTAGCGTATCAAGGTTCCGACAGCAACCCCACCTTTATTTACGCACTCAACAGCGAAGGAAGCGACTGGCAATCTGATGCTACCAGTTCCAACACCTCCGCCTTACCCACTGGGTTAACCAACGGCACCAGCGCGATCGCCCTATCGGAAATCGACAACGCCACTTATACTGGCATTACCTCCGGTACCCAAGCCGAACTCCTAGCCGCGATCGGCGACACCGCCAACTGGAGTGGTAGCGACAGCAGCCGCCAAACCCTGCCTTCGGGTTCCTTCACTGTCTCTGGAACGAGTGGGGGATCGGGAAGTTCTGGCAGTACCACCGTTTTTGTCAACGAAATCCACTACGATAATAGCAGCACTGATGTCAACGAAGGCATTGAAATCGCCGGAACGGCCGGAACTGACCTCACGGGATGGAAACTCGAACTCTACAACGGTAACGGCGGCACGCTTTATTCTACTGTCAACTTAAGCGGCACGATCGCCGACCAAAGTAGCGGTTTCGGCACTAAATTCTTCGCCGAAGCTGGCGTGCAAAACGGCTCTCCCGACGGCATCGCCTTGATTGACGGCACGGGTGCAGTGGTACAATTTCTTAGCTACGAAGGGACGCTAACTGCTGTTGACGGCACGGCTGTCGGATTAACCAGTACCGACATTGGCGTATCCGAATCGAGTTCTACTCCGGTCGGTCATTCCTTGCAACTGACTGGAACTGGAAGCAGCTACGAAGAGTTTACCTGGGCCGCGGCGGCTACCAGCACCTACGACGCTGTTAACAACAACCAAACCTTTGTTTCTCCCGAACCCGTTGTTTTTGTCAACGAAATCCACTACGACAACGACGGAACTGACACCAACGAAGGCATCGAAATTGCCGGGACTGCGGGCACTGACCTCACGGGTTGGACGCTAGAACTGTACAACGGTAACGGCGGCAGCCTCTATTCTACTGTCAATTTAAGCGGCACGATCGCCGACCAAAGTAGCGGTTTTGGCACCAAATTCTTCGCCGAAGCTGGCGTACAAAATGGCTCTCCCGACGGCATCGCCTTGATTGACGGCACGGGTGCAGTGGTACAATTCCTTAGCTACGAAGGGACGCTAACTGCTGTTGACGGCACGGCTGTCGGATTGACCAGTACCGACATTGGCGTATCCGAATCCAGTTCTACTCCCATCGGTCATTCCTTGCAACTGACTGGAACGGGTAGCAGCTACGAAGATTTTACCTGGGCCGCGGCGGCTACCAGCACCTACGATGCGGTTAACAACAACCAAACCTTTGGCGGTTCCGGTGGCGGTTCTGGCGGTGGTTCCGGTGGTGGCGGTGGTGGGACGACAACTCCCATTTGCGATATCCAAGAATCGGTTTTAGCTAGTACCTTCGACGGTCAAGGTGTCACCACGTCCGGTGTAGTTGTGGGTGACTTCCAAGCCAGTGGCGAACTCAGTGGGTTCTTTATCCAGGATGCCACTGGCGATAGCAACGCCGCTACTTCTGATGGTATTTTCGTTTACGCACCCAATAGCATTGACGTGGCGATCGGCGATTTAGTCGAAGTCACGGGTACGGTTGATGAGTTCTACGATCGCACCCAAATTGGCAACGTGACGGCCCTGAATGTTATCGGTTCCGGTAGCATTGCGGCCACCTCAGTTAACCTTCCCGTTGCCGATGCCAATACTCTCGAACAATACGAGGGAAGGCTGGTTACGTTACCACAAACCCTGACCGTCAGCGAAAACTACAACCTGGGTCGCTACGGCGAAGTCGTCCTTTCCAACGGTCGTCTGTTCCAACCGACGCAAGTGGCGACTCCCGGTGCGAATGCCAATGCCGTGCAAGCTGCCAACGATCTCAACCGCATTGTCCTCGATGATGGTAGCACAACCCAAAACCCCGATCCCGTTCCCTATCCCGGAACCGGCCTCACTGCTACCAACACCCTACGCGGCGGCGATACAGTGGGTGGCGTAACGGGTGCCCTGGACTATGCTTTTGGCGAATACCGCGTCCAAGCTACCGCCGAACCCACGTTTGCGGCTTCCAACCCCCGGACAACTTCTCCCGATAGCGTCGGGACGGGTGTAGAGGTGAAAGTTGCCAGCTACAACGTCTTGAACTACTTCAATGGCGATGGTAATGGCGGCGGCTTCCCCACTGCTCGCGGTGCGGACACTTACGCAGAGTTTCAGCGCCAACACGATAAAATCGTCGAGGGCATTTTGGGTCTGGATGCGGATGTCATCGGCTTGATGGAACTGGAGAACGACGGCTACGGCAACGATAGCGCCATTCAAGATCTGGTAGACGGACTGAATGCGGCCCAAACCACCCACACTTACAGCTTTGTCGATCCCGGAACCAGCCAACTGGGAAGCGACGCGATCGCCGTCGGCATTATCTATCGCGATACTGTCACTGAAGCGGGCGCGGCGGCAACGATTAGCAGTGGCGCATTTTCTGATAAAAACCGCCAACCTTTGGCCCAAACCTTCTCCGATCCGCTTACGGGTGAAAAATTCACCGTTGCAGTGAACCACTTCAAGTCTAAAGGCGGTACGGGTACGGGGGCCGATGCCGACCAAGGCGACGGCCAAGGTAATTGGAATGCCACCCGGACGGCGGCTGCTAACGATTTAACCGACTGGCTGACGGGCGATCCCACTGGCAGCAACGATCCCGATTTCTTGATTGTCGGCGACCTCAATGCTTACGCCCAAGAAGACCCGGTAACGGCCATCAAAAATGCGGGTTACACCGATCTTTTGGCTCAGTTCAATTCCAGCGCGGAATACTATTCCTACGTCTTCTTCGGACAAGCAGGCGCTCTCGACCATGCTTTAGCCAGTTCCAGTTTAGCACCCCAAGTCACGGGAGCAACGGAATGGCATACCAATACCGACGAACCGCGCATTCTCGACTACAACATGGAGTACAAGTCTGCCACTCAAATCAACAGCTTGTACGCTGCCGATGCCTATCGCGCTTCCGACCACGATCCTCTGGTTGTGGGGTTAAATTTAGGTTAAATTTTTCTCTCGAAATTTAACCGCAAAAAATGTCAGGGTTGACACAGATCTTCTCTCAACTCTGTGCTAGTATTTACATAACTCATTGGGGTGCGCTGGGATGTTTGGAGTAACATCGGGCCGCCCCAGTGAGTTTTTATCTGTTTGGACTCTGGGCGATCGGGTTTTGGACGAGATCGATTCCTTAGATGAAGAAAATTTTAAGTTCGATGAGCTTGCGAAATCGAGTCTTGGTAGCGATCGGTGGTGTATTAGTCGCGCTCAATGGCGTGTTGTACTTCACCGCCAGTACGCTGCAAATGCGCCAAAGCAAGCGTCTCGAGCGCCAAAACATGGAACAAGAAGTCCGACGAGTGGTAAAGGCGTTTAACGAGACGATCGCCCTGTTAAGTTTTACTGCCCGAGATTGGGGTGCTTGGAACGGTTCCTACGAGTTTATGGGCGACCCGAACGAGGAATTTTTAGAAGGAGAATTTAGTTCCGACGTTTGGATTAAAAATCAATTCAACCTCGTTGCTTATATCGATCTTGAGGGTAATCTTATCTACGGGAGTGGCTTCGACTTGGAAAAAGAAGCTACGAAACCCATCGCCGCAGAGTTAGAGCAATATCTCGATCCAGATGCTCCCCTCATCGATTACAATACTCCACAAGACGGCAGCATATTGTTACCCAATGGCTTGTTGTTAGTGGCTTCTCATCCCATTGTAGACAGTCGAGAATCGGGGCCGGTACGGGGTGCGTTGGTGTTCGGTCGTAACTTTGGTGAAGCAGCGCTAGACGAACTCTCCGATCGCACGCAAGTCGATTTAGAAATGTATCGTTTGGATGGGACGCTTGCACCCAGTTTAGACGCGATCGCGGCCGAATTGGTAGCGGAAGAAACATCGATCGTCGTGGAAGCGATCGACGAAAATTCTGTCTCCGGTTATACCCTACTGCGAGATATTGAAAACGAACCAGCATTGTTGTTAGAAGTCACCAAACCTCGCACGATTTACCAGCAAAGCCAAACCAGCAGTCGCTACTTGCTAGCTTCGCTGTTAGGAGTGGGGATTTTGTTTGGAGTGGTGACGCTTGTTTTACTTGAAAAGTTGGTGTTGGTGCGCCTGGTTAAACTCATTAAGTCGGTGCGACAAATTGATGCGGTTAACAACAGCGATCGCCGGGTTTTGCTCTCTGGGGATGACGAACTGTCCGAACTGGCGGGAACCATTGACGATATGCTATCTAGGCTGCGATCGGCTCACTACAAAACGCGATCGACCCTAGAAGAATTGCAAAAAGCTAAGGAAGCGGCCGACGTTGCTAACAAAGCGAAAAGCGAATTTTTAGCCAACATGAGTCACGAACTGCGGACTCCCTTAAATGGCATTCTCGGTTACGCGCAAATTTTGCAACGAGACAAAGAAGCTAGCGTTACGCAGCAGCACGGACTCCATATCATCGAAACTTGCGGAAATCATTTATTAACTTTAATTAACGACATTCTCGATATTTCCAAAATTGAAGCGCGGAAGATGGAACTCGCGCCAACAGATTTTGAACTGGGAGATTTTTTAGTTGGCGTTGTGGAAACTTGTCGAATTAAAGCCGAACAAAAGGGGATCGAGTTTTGCTACGAAGTCGATCGCGATCTTCCTGCTGCTATTCGTGCTGATGAAAAACGGCTGCGACAAGTGCTAATTAACCTAATTGGGAATGCGATTAAGTTTACTGATACCGGATCGGTCACGTTAAGAGTAATGCCAATTTCCAAAAATAATGTCCGTGTAGGGGCGAACGGCGATCGCCCAATCCGAAACGTATCGGAAAACGATATAAAAGCACCTCGTTCTGATGGCGACGGAGTGGAGAAGACAAGCAACGATACAGTTGCAATCGCCTTTTCAATTGAAGATACGGGAGTGGGAATGTCTCCCGAACAAATCGATAAAATATTCTTGCCTTTCGAGCAAGTCGGAGACTGCAACCGCAAATCGGAAGGGACGGGGTTGGGGTTAGCCATTAGCCAGAAAATTGTTTATTTAATGGGTGGGGAACTGCAAGTTAAAAGTATTCTCGGACAGGGAAGTACATTTTGGTTCGAGATCGATTTTCCCGTACCGGAAAAGTGGAGTGCGGCGCGATCGCGTCCCCAACATAAAAATATTATCGGCTATCGAGGCGGCAAGAAAACCATTCTCGTGGTAGACGACGCTCTCGAAAATCGCTCCGTGATTCGCAATTTGCTCGAACCCGTTGGCTTTAATATCCTCGAAGCTGAAAATGGGGAACTCGGGATTGAAACCGCGATCGCGACTGCTCCCGATGCCATTATCACCGATTTAGTCATGCCCGTTTTAGACGGATTTGAAATGACCCGCCGCCTGCGAGACGACGATCGCTTTCAAGATACGGTCATCATTGCTTCTTCGGCCAGTGTTTTTAACTTCGATCGTCAAGAAAGTCACAAAGCCGGATGTAACGATTTTCTGCCCAAACCCGTCCAAGCCGCTCTCCTGTTCGATCGCTTGCAACACTATCTCAATTTAAAATGGAACTACGAAGAAAATACCGATCCTACGCCATCTCCCGATCTAAAATCGGCGACGATCGCTACCCCTGCCACCATTATCGCTCCCGATCTCCCGTATCTTGACGAACTCTACGATCTGGCCAAAAAAGGTCTCGTTGATGACTTGCTCGATCGCGCCCAATCTTTAAGCGAGTCCGACCCTCAATACGAGGCATTTTGCCAGCGCTTGCAAGAACTCGGTAGCAGCTTTCAGGTCAAAAAAATTAAACAATTTCTCGATCGCTATCGCCAAAAAACGTAACTCCCGTGAAACATCGTCCCCCCATCGATCGAAATGCCCCCGCCTTGGCGTACTTCGCCGCGATCGTCGCTACCGCCGCGATCGCCGTTGGCGTGTGGGGAATCGATCGCGCCGAACGGGCTCGCTTTATGCAAAAAAATCGCGCCGACGTTCTCCAACAAGTTAGTACCGTTCGCGCCAAACTGGAAGGGGCCATCAACCTACGTCTCTCTCTGGCACGGGGTTTGGCTGCCTACACCTCCACCCACCCCAATCTTACCCAAGACGACTTCGCCCAACTCAGTCGCGTCATGCTGGCGCAACAAAACGGTATCCGCACGGTAGCGCTCACTGAAGGGACAATCCTAAAATTCTACTATCCCCTCGCAGGTAACGAAAGGGCCATCGGCATCGATCTAATGGACGTAGCCGCACAAAGGGCGATCGTGGAACGGACGATCGACAGTGGCGAAACCGTCGTCGCCGGGCCAGTCAATTTAGTGCAAGGGGGGGTCGCCTTCATCAGTCGCACGCCTGTATTTTTGACCCCCGCCAATGGCGAACCGGAAAGCGGGCCGTTTTTTGGGTTAGCCAATATCGTCATCGATCGCGACGAACTGCTTTCCGATGCCGGACTTCTCGATCCAGCCACCGAATTAACCTACGCTTTGCGCGGCGAAAATGGCTCTGGGGCAGAGGGAAACATATTTTTTGGCGACGAAACCGTTTTCGGGCAAAATCCCGTCGTCCTCAACGTTTCGTTGCCCAACGGCTCCTGGCAAATTGCCGCCGTCCCCACTGGAGGCTGGCCCCAGGTTTCCCCCAACACTCTAGCGTTGCGTGCTGGCGGAAGTTTGCTCGCTGTCACCTGCGGGGTGCTGGCGTTCGTGTTGGTACGGGAACCGGCCCGGCTGCGACAAGCGGTCGATCGCGCCAACGCCGCCAACGCCAAATTAAAAGCCGAAATTGCCGAACGTTTGCGCGTGGAAAAAGCCTTACAAGACTCGCAAGCGCATTTGGAAAAAGCCAAAATTGCCGCCGAGTCTGCCAACGAAGCCAAAAGCGAATTTTTGGCCAATATGAGTCACGAACTGCGAACCCCTTTGAACGGTGTTTTAGGTTACGCTCAAATTTTACAGCAAGATAAAAGTGTTACTCCCCAACAGCGCGATGGTATTGAGGTAATTTATCAGTGCGGCTCTCATTTGCTGACGCTCATCAACGACATTTTAGATCTGTCGAAAATCGAAGCCAGAAAGTTAGAACTCTATCCTCACAACGTTCACTTTCCCAGTTTTCTTTCCAGTCTTGCGGAAATCGGACGCATTAAAGCCGAACAAAAAGAGATTGGCTTTCGCTATTTCCCCTCTGAAAACTTACCGATGGGAGTGCAGACTGACGAGAAGCGGTTGCGACAAGTGTTGTTAAACTTGCTCGGTAATGCTATTAAGTTTACGGATAGCGGATCGGTGATGCTGCGAGTAACTGTCGATGGTGTTTCCCCCTCGTTGCGTTCCTCTGGGGCGCAACGAACTGTGGAGGCTCTGCCTCCAGAATACACGAGGCAGAGCCTCAATAATAGCATTCCCTGGCAGAGCCAGAGGAACGAGGGGACAGAAGGGGAATCTGCTCACTCTGGTAACAGTTTATCCGAACGCGATCGCCACTTTTCAGTAACCTTTGAAATCGAAGATACGGGAGTGGGAATGTCTGTCGAACAAATCGACAAAATCTTTTTACCCTTCGAGCAAGTAGGAGACAACAGCCGCAAAGCGGAAGGAACCGGACTGGGGTTGGCAATTAGTTTAAAAATCGTACAAATGATGGGTAGTCAACTCCAGGTTGAGAGCGAACTTGGCAGGGGAAGTCGATTTTGGTTTACCATCGATCTACCACTTGCTAGCGAATACGTTCCCCCAACTGCGGCGCGATCGTCCCAGAAAATTGTTGGCTATCGAGGCGACATAAAAACTATTTTAGTGGTAGACGATCGCTGGGAAAATCGGTCGATCGTCCGCAATGTGTTAGAACCGTTGGGGTTTGAAGTGATAGAAGCAGAAAACGGAAAAGATGGTTTAGAGATTGCTCGAAAACTCGATCCCGATGTTGTCATTACCGACTTAGTAATGCCGATTCTCGATGGCTTTGAGATGACGCGCCAGTTACGGCAAGATCCGCAGTTTCAAGACACGGTTATTATTGCTTCTTCTGCTAGCGTCTTTAACTTCGATCGCGAAGAAAGTCGCAAAGCGGGATGCAGCGATTTCTTACCCAAACCCATCAGCGTTCGAGACTTATTCGATCGCCTGCAAGAACATTTACAACTCGAGTGGATCGAAGAAGGTATCGAGATTTCCGAACCAGAAACGATGGCAAGTTTGTCAGACGATCGTACCGCGATCGTCCCTCCTAGCGAAAGCGAACTCGATGCGTTGTATGACTTGGCACGTAAGGGGTTAATCGATGAGATTGTCGATCGCATTGACAGCTTAACAAGCAAAGATAAACTTTATGAACCGTTCGGCGATCGCGTCAAGGAATTGGCTAGTCAATTTCAGATCAAACAAATTCGCAATTTTATTAATACCTTACGAGAATCGAGAAAAACTCAGCCCGAGGAGGCTAAAAACGATGAAGATCGGATGTAAAACTCCCGCGATCGGCAAACTAATAGTTACGTTGTCATTCACTTGGATCGAGTAAAATTTGGGTTGAATGGGACGGAACTGAAGAAGGTGTCACCGAAGAACTTATCGATGCAGGTGTCGTCAAAGAAGATATCGTTCTCGGATTTTACCGCCCCGAACGCCATCAATTGACAGATTTCGCGATCGCTTAAATTACCCCCCTACAGATAAGCGGGAATGACAAAACCTAACGCCAGCAAAACGCCACTGAGGAAGTGCAAATTCACGGCAATAAACTTACAATTGCTGACCTTTTGGGGGCGATCGTGGTTTTCGACAACGTGACGAATCAGTTGGTAGCCAAAGGGAAAACTGGCTAGAATTACCAGGGAAGCTAGAGGGAATATTCCCGCGATCGCCAACAGTCCAGTTAGAACAAAAATACTTCCCACAAACGGAACCAACACCTGGGATCCGAGTTTAGTTCCTAGGCGAACGATCGGCGATCGCTTCCCGGCGGCTAAGTCATCTTCCACTTGATGGAAATGGGAACAAAACAGGATTAAACTGGTACTAATACCAATAATAACCGATGCCCACAATGCCACCATCGAAAACGATTGTACCTGGGAATAGTAGGCTGCTAAAACTGCCAGCGGCCCGAAGGTAAAAAAGCAAATAAATTCTCCCAACCCTTGATAGCCAAACCGAAATGGTGGCCCCTGATAACTGTAACCCAACGCACAACACAGGGCAACAATTTCGACGATCGTCGGGTCTTTTTGCCACCACGCGATCGCGCCAATTCCCAAAAATCCCAACGCCAAACACAAATTACTGACCCAAAACACTAGAGGTGGATTGTTGGTTAAATTCACCACCGAATGCGGTTTATTGCGATCGATCCCAGTTTGAGAATCAAAGAAGTCGTTACTTAAATTCAACCAGGCGATAATGGCGATCGCTGCCCCCAAAAATGTCGTATAGATGGTTGCGTCGAACTGCTGTTGCTGCCAAAACGCGATCGCCGTTCCGACTGAAATCGGAATCACCGCCACGCTGTACATGGGAGGTTTGATGGCAGCCATCCACAGCTTAAATCGAGAAGGGGAAACTGTTTGAGTTGTCATGGCGATGGGAATAAATAGGACATCAAAATCTAAGCATTCAGGTTATGCAAGAAACCGGGTTTCTAAACCAGTTTATGTTAGACTACCTGAATAGTTACGTCAAAATTACAAACTTGCAACTTTTGCAGCTTAGGAATTTGGAGGACAAATTTGCAACAAATCGGCAACCGATCCAATACTCATTTCAGTCACTTTATCGCTGAGTTCGTCAATATTCGAGGGTAAATCTTTATTCAATGCTGCCGCGATCGTCTCTTCAGCAGAAGCGATCGCATCGGGGGACGCATCAGTAGCATTCAATGTCTTAAAGGCTTCGTCAATCGCACTCAATTCGGCTTCAGCAGTTTCTAAACCCGTTTTGATTTCCTGAAGTTGAGCCAAGTAACTATCGCGAAATTCAGCTAATCCTGGATAGGTAAGTTCCATCGGCTCCAATTTATCAATACGCGCCTGAATTTCAGTCACTTCCTCGGCTGCATCTTCCACTTTACTCTCTAATAAATTGACTTTCAAGCGGCTAACCGTGCCGTCTTCTTCTTCTAATGTCGGCGTAAAAATCAAAGCCGTCGTGTAGGGTTCGCGAACCACAGCCGACACCTGTTCGCATTGGGTTCCGGTTGCGGCTTCCCC
>CAKZKB010000714.1 GCA_937121005.1 uncultured cyanobacterium
CAATGCTGGCAAAACTCAGATGTTCGAGTTGGTGTTCCACCAGGCGATCGGCGAACTGTTGTAGATGGTAAAGTTGGGTTTGTATTGTTTCGAGCATAGTCATTTCAATGAGCAATGAGCAATGAAAAATGAGCAACGGAGTTCAGTCATTTCTGAACTCTGAACTCTGAATTCTGAACTCTGAGGGTATCGTTCCTCTCCCCAACTTACTAGATTTCTGAATTCTGAATTGGAGCGAAGCGACTGACGCATTCGATATTATCGTGTCTGGGATTGTTAACCGCACTGCTGACGGGAAAAGCAGCTATTTTTTCTGGAAACCGATCGCTTAGCAAGGCGGCAATTTCTTCGGGATCGGTTAGGTTGGGATCCAGCCAGCGATCGTAATGTTGCGGTGCTAAAATAACGGGCATTCGCGGATGAACTGATTTGACCGCATCGTTAGCAGATTGGGTTAAAATCGTGCAAGAGACGATCGCCTCTTGTCCGTCCGGTTGCCAGGTTTCCCAGAGTCCGGCGAAGGCAAACGGGACGCGATCGCCGCAATAAAAATAATATGGCTGTTTGCGATCGTCCGTTCGTTTCCATTCGTAGAACCCATCGGCAACAATCAAACATCGCCGTCGCTTAAAGGCATTGCGAAAAGACGGTTTTTCCGCCGCCGTCTCCGATCGCGCGTTAATTAACTTGTTCCCAATTTTAGCATCTTTGGCCCATTTAGGAACCAATCCCCACCGCATCGACTTCCAGGTTCGCTGGTTTTCTAACACCACCGTCAGTACCGTTTGTGTGGGGGCAATATTGTAGCGAGGATCGACCTCGGGAACGGTAGGGAGTTGGAACGATCGCGCGATCGTCTCGGGTTTTGCAGTTAAAGTAAAGCGTCCGCACATAACATCGTATCCGTTTGAACAGTTACAGTATTTGTAGAAGCGAGGCATTATGTGTAGGGGCTAGGCATTCACACAGGTCAACTAACGATCCTGGTGACAACTAAGTTGGTGAATGCCTCGCCCAATCCCAGATACATCAGATTGTATCATTGATGAACCGGGTTCAGTATCAGATAATGTTAAAATTAGCTGCGTATGACTCTTAAATTTCTGGGTACAATACCTGTTGAGCCGTCAATTCCAAGCGAGGAAATATCGGGGAAACAATCATCGCATTATCCCTAAATTCTGTAGCTTCGTAGTCCGCATCGATCCAAACCCAGACCGTTACCTTGTCTTCGAGGGGATCGACAATCCAATATTCCGGGATATTAAGGACACTGTATTCGACCCGTTTGGCCCGATAATCGACTTGCTGAGTCGAGGGACTGACAACTTCCACAACTAATAGCGGTGGTGGTTCCCCCAAACATATAATCGCTTCGCGTTCTTGTAAATCTAACCACTGCTGGCGATCGACAATAATAACATCAGGAATGCGAACAGTTTCCCAGCGTCCCCCGCGTGGCGACTGTACGCCGACAGCCATTTGTTTGGAGACCCAAGGGCGATCGTCTCGTTTGATAAAGCGGCGAAACTCGCGGTTGAGAAAATCGGCGATCTCACCGTGTCGTCCGCTACCGATCGCCATTTTCACCAATTCCCCACAGACGAGCTCGTAACGAGTGTTGGTTCCATCGTTATATCTGATATAATCTTCTAGGTGTAGGCGATCGGTGGCAACAGTCATGTCAGTCGCTTCGCTCCAATTCAAAATTCAAAATTCAAAATTCAAAATTCAAACTCCATGTCGAAAGCCAGAGACTCAAGCAGATTTGGCGAAAAGTTGGTAAAAAGTTAACCAATGGGCATTTTCCCTAACTCCACCGCGTGGACGTATTCGCTACCCGACGATCGCCCGTCGCGGCGGTAGGCGGCGCGTTCGGGTTGCCCCCAACCTAACTGTAACACGGCTTCTAAAAAAGTGGCATTTTCCCACTTCCAAACGTTAGCCCATTCCGTGCGATCGACCAAGCCTTCGATTTCGCCGCGAGCAATTTTTTGATAGTCTCGACCCTGGTTGACGCTCAAATATAAATCCATCCCCGTCGTCGCTGCATACCAAAATTCCAGAATACTCGATCGCGCCCCTTTCAGAACATCTAAATCCCTGGGGATAGCAATCAGACGATCGTCCACTTGCGGGTAACGCAGCGATCGCCCCCGCAGGACAATTTCTCGCCAGACGATGCCCGATACCCCGTTCTGTTGTTGGTAGTCGTGAATGGCAGCCTTAAAATCTTGAAACGCGCTAAATTTTTGCACTGCGTCTGGTTTCAGGAACGCATCCACCGCCGCATTCCCGATAAACGGTGTCGCCGTCAGGTTCAGCCGTTCCCCCCGCAAGCAGGCGCGGCGTTCGGCTTCCAGGATTTGGATCAGGGCCTCGGTGGAGTAGACTTCGCTCATGGACACACGCGATCGCGCCGATACTCCTATCGTGCCACTTTTTCGGCCTCGGGGCGCATCTAATTTTACCAAAGTGCGATCGCTCCGGGGAGGGATTTTTGCCCGCCGACGGTTAACGTTTCGTGAAGCGATCGTAAACATTGCGTAACACTCGCCCCGCCAAGGTTATCCTCTTTTGCGATCGGTCAAGTTTCGTAAATACCCCTGTTCGCGACCGTCGGGATCGGTTTTAATACGCTAAAGATAAACTTATCGCAGCGATAAGTTTTCTTAAACAGTCGCTCTCGCGATTCCTCTCGCCGTCGTTTACCGGGCCGTCCTCATGTACCAGTCCCCGCAAGGCGATGCGATCGCCAACGAATTCCGGCGCGAACGCTCGACTCGTCGTGCTATTAGCATTCTCGAAGCCAAACGCAAACGCATCCGCGAAGACATCAACCAGTTGGTCAATCACCTGACCCTTATCGCCCCCCCTTCCGGCTGGGCTGGCGAGGATTCCGACGGCTATCGCGAACTCCTCACCGAAGCCTTGGGACGCTTGGGCGACGATACCTTTTCGGAGTTGGTTTTACAAGCATTGGAGAGGTATTAGGTATTAGGTTTTAGGTTTTAGGGAGGGTACAAGGATTTAAGTGGACACTGATACCGATCCCCCCAATCCCCCAATTCCCTAATTCCCTAATCTTAAAACTGGTCGCTGAAACGACTGACCGGAAGGTGGAGAGTAAACGTAGATCCGATTTCCGGTTGGCTTTCAACGGTAATTTGACCGCCCATCATTTGGGCAAACTTCTGGCCGATCGCCAAACCCACTCCCGTACCGCCATAAGCGCGAGTGGAGGAGTCATCTGCTTGCCAAAAGGCCTCGAATAGATGCTCTTGCTGCTCGATCGCGATGCCGATGCCCGTATCGACGACAACAAATTCCAGGTAAGACGCTTGGCCACTTTCGCTCTCTAAACGGCGCACGGTGAGGCTAACTTCTCCGTCATTAGTAAACTTGGCGGCGTTGCTAATGAGGTTGAGTAAAATTTGCCATATTTTCTGACGGTCGCCGATCGCGTCGCCTAAATCTGGCGGGCGATCGACGATAAACACATTGCCATTTTTCTGACACAACCATCGGCCTTCGGCTGCCACTTCGTCTACCAACTCCGCCACCGAAAACGGTTTGACACAGAGGTTAACTTGCTCCGATTCGATGTTGGCAATGTCGAGAATATCCTGAATCAACATTAACAAATGTTGCCCCGACTGGTAAATCGTTTCGAGGTCGGTTTTCATTTCTTCAGCCTCGATCGCTTTGGCCTCCTCGACTAAAATTTCGCTGTACCCTAAAATGGCATTGAGCGGCGTTCGTAACTCGTGACTGATGTTGGCTAAAAAGCGACTTTTGGCCCGGTTGGCTGCCGAAGCCGCTTCTAAAGCCCCCTCGAGTTGGCGCGATCGCTCCTCGAGTTGTTGGCCGCGAACTTCGATCCCTTTAACCAAACTGCCGATCTGTTGGGCCATAATATTCAGCGTCGCTGACAAAATGCCAATTTCGTCTCCAGAAACAATCGGCGATCGTACCGACAAATCCCCACTCGAGAGCATTTGTGCGGTTTGGCGCACCCGCACCAAGGCCCGCGTCACCCGCCAAACGACGATCGCTCCCACTGGGGCCACGATCGCCCCAGTTCCCAACGCGATCCACAAGGTCAGTTGGTAGCGGCGGGCCTCGGTTGTCACTTCGCGGGCCATCTGTTGGGGATTTTCGGCCGCCGCCACTTCTCGGACGGATTCTTGCCAGCGACCGATCGCGATCGATCCCGTACTCACCGCCGCCGCC
>CAKZKB010000715.1 GCA_937121005.1 uncultured cyanobacterium
CCTAATCCTCTATCACCTCGAGATCGGGCAAGCCTTCGAGACTTTCGGTGCGCTGGTTGGCTCTAGCTTTGGGGGTAAAAATGGTCAGCGCCTTCGGTACGCATTCAAATTCGATGGGGGTTTCGCCGCGCATATCGCCATCGACGACCACTTTTTGCGGCGGATCGGTCGTCACTTTAACCCGTTTGGCCCGTAAGTAACCGATGTGGGGACGATCGACCGGATCGTCTTCTAGGGCCGATCGCAGCAAGCTATAGGCATCGGAGATCGCCTCTGCCATGGTTTCAGAGGCGACAATGGTAATGTCGAGTAACCCATCATCGGATGCCACTTTGGGCGGCCCCTGAGCTAAAATCGAAGTTGGCGGGGCGGCGTTGGCGACGGTGACAGCAGCGGCCCGCGTTCGGACAGTCTTCGTTTCGGTGGTAATTTCGACGGCAAAGCGATCGAAAGACCGCAACTGTCGCAGTCCCGAAATCAGGTACGCTAGCATCCCAAAGCGATCTTTCATGCCCCGGCCGACGCGATCGACCGCCTCGGCCTCGAAGCCAATCCCCGCCAGTAACACCATGGGTTCGCCGTTGCAGCGAGCGGCATCGACGACCCGAGTTTCCCCCGCTAAAATGGTTTCGCAGGCCGCAGTAATTCCGGCGGGAATGCCCAAGGCGGTGGCGAAGGCATTGGCCGTGCCTCGGGAAATGACACCTAACGGGATCTCGGTTTCCAGCAAGGCTTTGGCGGCTTTGGATAGGGTTCCGTCTCCCCCGGAGGCGATGACCATTTCGGCCCCGGCTTCGATCGCCTCTTCGGCCCGCTTGTCGGCTCCGATCTCTTCGGTGGTATAAACAATATCGAGCTCGAATTGCGATCGCAAGCTCTGGCAAATCAGGTCTAAATCGCGATCGGGGTCGCGCTGTCCGGCGACGGGGTTAAAAATCAGCGTGGCGTGGCGTGGCATGGTAGAGGGAGCCGTTGCATAAAAAAGCGGTTTTGGAGGCATTTTGAGGCGATGGATTCAATTATCGCCCTGATGCCCGCTTCCGTCCTCTATCTTGATGGGGAGATTCCGATCGCGATCGTACTCAAGAACGTGGCTTGGCGCGATCGCGTTAAGAATATTTGTAATGGGTTTTGGCCTTGCAGAAACCCTCTAAAATAAAGGTAGGCGATCTCGAATGCACGATCGACAGCCGACTTGCCTGGGGCTGGGGAGTTTTCCCCTCTGCAATCGCTGGTGTTTTGATACAATCCCCGCACAACTTCCTATGAGCGCTTTTCTCTTTGACCGCCACTCTCAGACGTGCCCGATTTGCCATCATGCGGTTCCCACTAACCGGGGCAAGAAAATTAAAGGGCTCTACGTTTGCCCGCACTGCCAAGTCCGCTCGATCGTCTGCTGGAGCGGTCATTACGTGCGCGATCCGGCTCCTCTAGAAACCCTCAGCGAGCGGCGATCGCTCCGTTCGCGCAGCCTCAAGGGGGATCGAGGTCGCACGGGAAAAACCTGGTTGGTGTATCCGATCGCCATTGCCATTGGCGCGATCGCCTTGGGAATTTTATCCGTTTCTCTCGAGGAGATGCCCTTGCCCGAGATCCCATTCATCGAGACAATAGAATCGGATACCGAATAATTTTTTTAACATCATGTTACGTTTGTTGAAGTTTTGTTGCGTTTTTTGGCTGGCCGCGATCGCGATCGTCGGGCTTGTCGTTCCCAGTGCCATGGCAGGCGATCGAATTGCCAGCACCGATACGACCGAAGTGCGGGTCAGTTTGGGGAACGAAGCGGGGGCGTTGAAATTTTTTCCCAACGAATTTGAGTTTGTGGCCGGACGCACGTATAAATTAGTGTTACGCAATCCCAGTCCTGAAAAGCATTATTTCACTTCTAAAGATTTTGCCGATGTCAGTTGGACGCGCAAGGTAGAAGCGAGTGGCGTGGAAGTAAAAGGGGCAATTCGCGAGTTGGAATTGAAGCCAGGAGCCACAGCCGAGTGGGTTTTTGTCCCCGAAAAACCGGGGGTTTACGATCTCGAATGCACGATCGCCGGACACGCCGAAGCGGGGATGACCGGGACGATCGCGATCGTTTCGCCTCAAGAACGCGGGTGATATCAATTAAAAATGAGAAATTAAAAATTAAAAATTGGTGAGAGAAAGCGTGTCCCCAGGTTCCAATTTTCCCGATCGCAATTCTGTAGGGGCGAATGGCATTCGCCCGGCCATTAGAGTTGCACTTTTTGCCGCCGTCATTGTTGCGGGTTTGCCATTGTTCGGCTCGATTTTACCGCCTCAATACGAGTTCGACAGTAATGAAATCGCCCTCACCCCAAACCCCTCTCCCTGGGGAGAGGGGCCGAACATCGGAAGTCTTCCGTCTCTGGGAGAGGACGTGCCTCGAGGGGCGATCGCGGCCGAGTGGGAAGACATTCAACAACGAGAACGCTTGCGAATTGCGGTCAAAGATAACCTGCGTCCGTTGGCATTTCGCGACGAATTGGGAAACTTGCAAGGATTCGAGATCGATATTGCCCGACGGTTGGCGGCCGAATTGTTAGGAGATAGCGAGGCGATCGAATTTGTCCCGGTGTCGAACCGCGATCGCCTCCCGGCGGTGTACGACGATCGCGCCGATATTACCATTGCCCGCGTCACCCGCACTGAGGTACGATCGCGCCTAGTAGAATTTTCGCCCCCCTACTATTTCGATGGGACAACTTTTGTCACCGCCGACGACAGCATCGAAACCCATCGAGACTTGGAAAATCGGACGATCGCAGTGTTAGACGGCTCGAGCACGATCGCGGTGGTTCGCTATCACGCGCCCGAGGCGCGCCTAGTGGGTGTAAGCTCTTATCAAGAAGCACTGGCAATCTTAGAAGCAGGAGGGGCCGATGCCTTTGCGGCCGATGCCAGCGTTCTGTCCGGTTGGGTACAAGAATATCCCGCCTATCGCTTGTTACCCGTCGCCTTGTCCGTCGAACCCCTGGGTATTGTTCTCCCCAAAGGTCGCCAATATCGGCTGTTGCGCGATCGCGTTAGCGAGGCGATCGTCCGTTGGCAAGCAGAGGGATGGTTAGAAGAACGGGCCGCCTATTGGGGGTTGCCACTTTCGGAAAACTAGACCTAGGAAAAATGGCCAGCGACGTTAATTTTTTTGACAAAAGGCTTGTTAAGGGTAGACTTTGATGGTATATTTTCTATAATGGGAATAGTGACCAAAATTTTCAAAATTGCTACTATTCCCATTATCATATAGAATAACACAAAAAGCAAGCAAAACGCAAGCTCCGACTCCTATTATTTTTGCGAAATTTTTCTTTACACGAATCGGGCGAACGCAGAGGGTTGTTCGGGAAAAGGGCAGTTGTAGGGTACACTGTAGGATGGGATACCAATCGACATTTTTAGATAAACATGGGTGAGAATCTCGCGATCGTTTACTTATCGACGTTAGTCGTGTTACTCGGCGGTGCGTGCTGGGTGCTGTTTCGGCAAATTCTGAAAACGCGCCGCATTGAGGGAACGCTGTCGCGACTGCAAAACAAACTCTCGAAAGAGAAGGGAACGGCGCAAGACTATTACGAACTGGGCAGTTTGTATCTCGATAAAAAACTGTACGTGCAGGCGATCGCGCAGTTGCAAAAAGCGCTCAAAGCGAAGGATTTAGAGGGCGAGGAGAATGTCGCTTTGGTTTACAATGCGTTGGGGTATGCCTATACTGCCCGCGAACAGTACGATCTCGCCTTGCGCCAGTATAAAGAAGCCGTGAAGCTCAAACCCGATTATACCCGCGCTTGGAACAATTTGGGATTTGCTTACGATCGCAAAAATTTAAAAACGCAAGCCCTCGAAGCCTACGAGGAAGCCCTCAAAACCGATCCCAAAAATTCCACTGCCAAAGATCGCATCAAAACCTTGAAAAAGGTCTTAGATTAACCCTCACAACTCCTGTGGGCAAACGCCGTTTGCCCCTACATATAAATTTCCATTTGTTTCTTGAATTCTGGAAATTGGTATGATTTTGATACTCTGCACTCGATCGCGCCTTTCAAGATAATTTTGTCAGGAATTTTAAGAAGGCTTTCGCTTTCGGAGTCAACAGGGTTCGCCTGTAAGCATCGGCGGCTTTTTTAATGCCTTCGGCTTGAGTCGGGTAGGGATGAATAACATTCGCAAGTTCCTTCAAACCGACGTTGTTGACGATCGCGGTTGTCACTTCACTAATGCTTTCTCCGGCATGACGCGAGACGATCGTCGCCCCTAAAATGGTATCGGAACCGCGTTTGTGGAGTATTTTTACAAAGCCTTCGGTTTCCCCATCGGTAATGGCGCGATCGACCCCAGACAAATCAATTTTAATGGTGTTGGTGTCGATTCCTTGCGCTTTCGCCTCATTTTCGTACATCCCCACGTGCGCCACTTCCGGATCGGTGTACGTCACCCAAGGCATGACTAAATCGCTGAGTTTGGCACGTCCAAATCCAAAGGGAGAAAAGAACATATTTTTGATAACCATTCGCGCCGCCGCGTCTGCTGCGTGGGTAAACTTCCATTTCATGCAGATATCTCCAGCAGCGTAAATATTGGGGTTGGCAGTTTGTAAATAGTCGTTGACTTCGACACCGCGATCGCTGTATTCTACTCCTACTGCGTCTAAATTCAATCTCTCAACATTGGGAGATCGTCCGGCTCCAATGAGGATATCATCGACAACGATCGTCTCTTGTTTCCCATCGCGATCGAAGTGTAACACTTTGCCTGCTGCGGTAGTTTCTACGCGCTGCGGCGAGGTATTTAAAACCAAATTAATACCTTCGCGAATAAAGGTATTTTGCACGATTTCGGCTGCGTCGGTGTCTTCTTTATTTAAAACGCGATCGCCGCGATGAAACACTGTCACTTCCGAACCCAAACGCCGAAAGGCTTGTGCCAATTCGCAACCAATTGGCCCGCCACCAATGACCGCCAAGCGATCGGGGCGATCGGTGAGGTTAAAAACGGTTTCGTTGGTGAGATATCCCGCCTCTTCGATACCTTTAATGTTCGGACGTGCGGCACGCGCACCCGTAGCAATAACGGCTTTTTTAAACTTTAACATCTTCTCGCCAACTACAACAGTATTATCGCTCTCAAATCGACCGTTTCCCAAGAAAACATCAATACCAAGTTGACTAAATCGCTGTACGGAATCGTGATGGCTAATCCCCGATCGCAACTTTCGCATTCGTGCCATCACTTCTGGGAAATTAACATTAACTATATCCGGCGGTTCGATGCCAAATCGACGTGCATCTTTTATTTCCGCAACAATCCGAGAAGAACGAATGACGCACTTAGAAGGAACGCAGCCAACATTGAGACAATCGCCTCCCATTAAATGCCGTTCGACTAGGGCAACTTTTAACCCCACGTCCAACCCTGCTGCCCCCGCAGCCACCACTAAACCCGCCGTTCCTGCCCCAATGACGACGAGATCGTATTCGGAAGCAGGTGTTGGGTTAACCCAATCGGGAGGATGGACGTAACCGACTAAAGTGCGGTTGTATTCGTCCATTGGCGGGATGGAAACGGGATTTTCGGCAGACATAGATACAATTTCTCCGATCTTTTATCTGTTATGTGTTCCAATATGTAGGGGCGATTCGCGAATCGCCCCTACAAAAAACGATTGGTTATCCGATCGATGGTAAAATAGCGTTATGTTATCGCTTCGTTAGCATCCTCTTCTGACGATAAATCTTCTTCGGGAACACTTTCGTCTAAAATTTTGCGAGCCGTTTTAGTCACGTAAACGACAACCGCAACAGTAGCAATGAAGCCGACAATGCGAATTGTCCAAGCGAGAGTTGGGTTGCTTGGCGTATCTCCCGCACCGATCGTCGCTAAATTCTCCGCTAGCGATCCGAAATAAACATACATAATCGTTCCGGGAATCATCCCCACCGAACCAATGATATAATCTCGAACAGAAACGCTGGTCAAACCGTAAGCATAGTTGAGTAAGTTAAAAGGAAAAATGGGTGAGAGTCGCGTCAGCAAAACAATTTTTAAGCCTTCAGTTCCCACCGCTTTGTCAATGGCAGCAAACTTGCGGTTCCCTTCAATCTTTTTAGCCACCCAACCGCGAGCAATATATCGCCCCACTAAAAATGCTCCCGTCGCCCCGATCGTCGCCGCGACAAATACATAGATAGACCCCGCAACCACACCGTAAATAAATCCCGCACCCAGTGTTAAAATCGAACCAGGCAAAAAAGCCACTGTCGCCGCGATATACAACCCCATAAAGGCAACAACACCGATCGCCCCCGAGTCGCGAATTTGTGCTAACGCATTAACGAGCAATTCTTGAGGTGCGAAACCGCCGCCAGTGGGTGCGTCTTGGGCAAAAACGGGCAGGGTTGCACACAGAAAAAACAAGATGCTGAGTCCGACAACTTTTGCCGTTCGCCAGGGGCTAAGCATGACATTCGTCCTCGGCACGATCGCCCTTTGTTCGACACAACAATTTTATCCGATAAATGCCGCGATCGCTCACTCAATAGCCTCAGAATTGCCACCAACAACCCAACCTTCCGTTCCGTCGCCGAGGCGCACTTTTTCCCAGGATCCATCTTCGTTGGTTTCGAGCACGATCACCTCCGATTCAAACCCCGCCCCTCCCACGCGGCCAGCGTCAAAACTAGGGGTGTCGCGGACGATCAACCCTTCGGGCCAAACGATCCGCGCCCGGTAGGCCCCTTCGGGTAGGGCTTCGGGTTCGGGACTCGGACTCGCTTCCGGTTGGGGAGAGGGACTCGGCGAGGCGGCGGGTTCCGGTTCGGGCTCGGGTTCGGGAGGATCGAATTTGGGTTTGGGGGGCAAAGCGGTCATTTCTGCCACCACGTACAGCGAGGCGGCGACGCTACCGCCGATCAGCAGGGCGATCGCGAGTAAAACGCCGAGTACAAATTTGACAAAACCCATCATGAGCGTTATAGGAGAGAGGTACGGGGGGTCGCTTATTGGTTATAGCATATTTGCGTTTGCAAGTAGTCTTCAACCAGAATGCGCGTGTAACTATTTAAAGGATATTCGAGGGCTTCTTGGGGGGAAACCCAGGCCCATGTTTCGATTTCTTCGTTGGGGAAAACGAGATCGCGATCGCAATTGGCGTAATAGTTAACTAAAATAAAATGGGCTTCGCGAACGAACTGCGGGTCGATAACGGCTTCTTGCAACAGGGCAAAACGCACGTTTGTCAGTTCCAGTCCCACTTCTTCTCGAAACTCCCGTTTGACGGCCGTTTCTAGAGTTTCGCCCCACTCTACTTTACCGCCGGGTACGCCCCAGGTTCCTTTCCATTTGGTGGTTTTGACAATTAAAATTTTACCATTGGTATGGGTAACTAACGCACCGACAGTGGTAAGCGGAAAGCGAGGAGACTTTGGGTTCGGATCGGGCATGGGTTAAAGTGTTGCTAGCCATCGATCGCGCCAGCACGATCGCGCTCGGCAGCGTCACGGCCATCGCCCGCGTCGTCCCGACGCCCGGTGCTGCCCTCGCCTTCGGTGCCATGGGCCTCGCCGCGACGCG
>CAKZKB010000716.1 GCA_937121005.1 uncultured cyanobacterium
GACTTAATGAGACAAATGGAAGGTTTACTGGAAGCGCGTAAAGAGGGAGACTGCATTCGTCTGGAGATCGCCGATGATGTCTCTACCGAGCTATTGGAGATGCTGAAAACAAGACTGGAGTTGGCCGATTCAGGGCTTTATCGCATCGCCGGTCCTCTCGATATGTCAGCCTTTTGGGAGTTAGTCGGCCTCTCGGGTTTCGAAGAATTAAAAACCAATCAGGAAATTTTCTTTAATTATATGAAATCCGGTTAATTAATGCTACAATCCGATCGCCTGGCCGGGCTAAGCATTCATTATGTTTAGTTGTCGGTAGAATCGTGCGTTAACTTGTATGAATGCTTAGCCCCTACCAATACCGTATCCGTTCTGCGATCGCACATGAATAACAGATGCTTGTCGAACCGAAGCGATCGTTCGGGAGTAAGACACTCCCATTACCAAACTAGATCCAAGACAATATGCTATTGACATTATTGTGAACTTGTGATATTTTCAAGAAATCCATCCAAAATATGGGACTAACTTGGGAATGATAGTCCAAAAATGACTCGAGCGTTACTGGAAGTGTTGACATCTTGTAGGTTGTGTAGAGGAACGATACCCAACGCCATCGGTTCCGGTTGTTTGGATGCGTGCTTCAACCCCACCTATCCCCTGGTGTAGAAACCCGGTTTCTCGCCGATTGTCAGAAAAAATGCAAAATTTTTCCTTTTAGAAACCGGGTTTCTTATTTTACCATAGATTGCAAGTAAGAGCGTCTCTCTCCCATATTGTTTTACTGTTGAGGAAACGATCGTGAAAATTTGGCGGCGTGGATTGGTTTTTGTTTTAGCCTTTGCGGTAGCGATCGCGATCGCGTTTGTCGATCGCCTTCCTACTGTGGCCCAAACCGAACTCACCCTAGAAGCGGCGGGGTTGAGTTTAGAAGAATTGGGTGAGGGCGTTTACGGCTTAATTTCCAGTACCGACTTTCCCAACGAAGATCCCAATATTGCCATCTGTAATGCGGCAATTGTTATCGGCGAAGATGGTATTTTAGTCATCGATCCGTTTCAAAACGAAGACTTAGCCAATTTAGCCTTTTCTCAAGCGGAAGAACTAAGCGATCGTCCCCTTCTTTACGTCCTTAACACCCACTATCACTACGACCATACAGGTGGAAATGCCGCCGCTACAGCCCGCGACATTCCCATTGTCGGTCGCGACCCCATTCGCGAATATATGTTAGAACGCAATGGCGAACAGGATCCCAATGTTGCACCGCCGCAGGTGGTTTTTAACGGAGAAGTGAGTTTATGGTTGGGCGATCGCGAGGTTAAAATCGAAACAGTAGAAGGACACTCGGGCGGTACAGATTTGGTAGCCTATATTCCCGATGTCGATGTATTAATTGCGGGCGATATTTTGTTCCACCAACGCTTTCCCTATGCGGCTGATGGTAATTTAGACAAATGGCAAGAATCCCTCGATCGCCTCAGCGAAAAATATGCCACTTCCACCATTTTACCCGGTCACGGGCCGGTCAGCGATCGCGCGGGTTTAGACACCTTGAATAACTATTTCGACTACTTGGAATACCTAGCCGAAACCTGGGAAGCCGAAGGGTTGAACCAAGAAGAAGCGATCGCCTCGGCATCGCAAATGCCCCCCGCCTACAACGATTATAAATTCAAAGCCCTGTACGAGAACAATTTAGCCACAGCGTACCAACAATGGGTCGCAGATGAAATGTCCGAGTCTCTTACAGATCCGCAGGAGAATTGACATTACGCAACATTTCGGAAACGCGATCGTCTACAACCGGAGAACGGACGGGAATCGTGGGCAACCACTTTTGAAACGATCGCCCTCCGGTTTGCATAAATGCCTTTAAGGAGTCCTTCGCCTCCTGTTTGTAAAAGCCACAAAGGGGTTCCCAACCGAGAACGTGGTGGGGAACGAAGGCGAGAACTTCTGGAGACAATTCGTCCAACTGTTGCGCCCAATTGCATAAAATGTTAGCATCGAGTCGGGGCAAATCGCAGCCGAGCAACAACACCCACTCGCTGTCAATTTGCTGCCAACCCTGGTAAAATGCGTCCATGGGGCCGCCACCGGGTGCAGTTTCCTCGAGCCAATGACAGCTTTCGGGCAGAATTTGGCGGTAGGTTTCAATGCGCGGGGTGACGATACAAACGCGATCGCTACAGGTACTCGCAACATCATACACTCGTCGCAACAAAGGAACCCCGTCCCATTCCACGAGGGCTTT
The DNA here is from genome assembly GCA_937121005.1 of uncultured cyanobacterium. GTDB lineage: Bacteria > Cyanobacteriota > Cyanobacteriia > Cyanobacteriales > Geitlerinemataceae > CAKZKB01. The sequence goes on from CAKZKB010000716.1 coordinate 2,255, forward strand.
ATCGCGACCCATGCGCGAACTTTGTCCACCTGCTAGAATTAGAGTGACGAGTTGGTTAGCATTCATAGTTGACCCTGTTGACTGGAGGTGTCATTTCAGTGACCAGTGACCAGTGACCAGTGACCAGTGAAATTTTGCAGGTTGGGTATCGTTCCTCTACCCAACGCTATCACTTATACCATCTTCCGAAAATCGTAGGGGCGATTCGCGAATTGCCCCTACATCTAGATTCCTATCTGTTGCAATTAATTTAATTATGGAAATTGGTATTATGCTTGTTGGGTTGAAGTATGAAACCCAACCTACACCTAACTTTGTCCGCTTTGTCCGCCGCCTCCCGATCGTCCCTGATTTCCCCCATGATTGGTCGGAATATTTGTGGGATCGATCAACACCGAATCGAAAGCATCCGATAGGGTTTTCGGATCCATAAATATCACTTTCGCATTGTTGCTCGCCCCTAACCGTTGCGTGGCATCGACGTAGCGCTGGTTGACGAAAAAGTGGAGGATTTCGCGGCTATTGGGCTTAGAATCGAGGGCTTGGGCAATGAGGCGCAAATATTCAGCCGTCCCTTGAGCCTCGGAAATTGCCGCCCGTTTTTTGATTTCTGCGGCTTGTTCTAACTCCATGGATTCGAGCACGGTTTGGGCGGGTTTAATTTGCTTAATTTCCACGCGCACAACTTTTACGCCCCAGGGTTCGGTGATTTCATCGAGTTGGCGCAATAGCACTTGGTTGATGGTATCGCGCTCGGACACGGTAGACTCTAATTCTCGGCGACCAATTTCGGCACTTAAGGTTGCCATAACGCGGTTTTTGATGGCATTTTCCACATCTTGGATGGCATAATAGGTTTTTTCCAGCTCGAAAATTTGCCAGTAGAGTACCGCATCGACGGTGACGGAAACGCTATCTTTAGTTAGGGCTAAATAGGGTTCGAGGTCTAAAACTTGTTCGCGAATGGTTTCTTCCCAAACAATGCGATCGATATAGGGAATTACCCAGTTTACGCCTGCGTTGAGCGTCGTGCGATAGCGCCCCAAACGCTCGACGAGGGCTTGATTGCCTTCGTTGACAATTTTGATGCTGCCCACTGCCGTACCTACAAGCACCAACGCTAGCGCCGCAAGAATCGATTCCATGACGAACCTGGGGGGTGAAGTTATGTCTATTAAAGCACATCGCTACGTCGATTGGGTTGCCCTGGCACAGTAGGGATCGCAGGGCGCGATCGCCTCGCGTATCGATCGCGGCATCGGGTGGCCTAGTATTCCATTAACGAAATCAAAATCTTCTCAAACACTTCCACTGCCAAACGTTCGTCGTTATCTCGAATGAATATGCTATAATTTGGGTGAGAGTTGATTTCAATTAACCAAAAGGTTCCCTTTTTGTCCAGGGCGACATCAAACCCGGCATACTTAATCGGAAGTACGCCAAAAATCGGCTGCAAAAACTGCTCGACTCCAGCCATGAGATTGCGATCGCCAACATATTTTGCCTCCGCACCTTGCCAGTGTAGCGGACTTAAATTACCCGAAAATTCTGCCCGATCGATGTTTTTCTCATACAGCAAAATTAGATCGCCATCGAGACAGATGGCTCGATACTCTTTTTGGATGTTAATGTATTCTTGAGCGATCGCCACGTAATCCCAAGCGCGATCGTTGGGGTTAAAAATCGTTTCTAGTGCCGATCGCACGGTTTCTTTGTCCCGACAGCAAAAGACATTTCGACCGGAAGATCCGCGATTTTTCTTGACAATGACAGGCAGAGAAAACGAGTCGAGAATCTCAGCTTCGATCGCATCAATGCTCGTTTCGTTAAGATACTGTTTGTATTTGTCTTCTACAAGCGGGTACAAAAACCCTCTGGTTTGCGGCTGTTTGATTGTATCTTTAAGCAACTGATAAGTATATTCTTTGTCTTTAATAATTTGGGCCATCGACTGGCTGAGTAAAGGGGTTGAGTAGTTGACAAAAAAATAGTCTTCTTTTAAGCCAACTTTGACGATATTAGAATTGGGGTGCAAAATCTCGTAGCGAATATTTAACTTTTGACAAGCCTCTGTTAATAACCGAATATTGGTTAGCATTGCGGGTTAGGAAGAGTAGAAGGGTTGGAGATGGACAATAATTGTAGTTAATACCAATTTCCAGAATTCATGCAACAGATGAGAATTGGGACGTAGGGGCAAACGGCGTTTGCCCATTTCCAAGTGTAACACTATTTTTGGAAAATGGTATAAGGATTCAGATCGATGGTAATATTTCCCGAATTGTGTTTGGTAAAGGGAGCGTCTCGCTCCCTTACTGTCACAAACGCGATCGAGATGCTTGCACTACCAAACCTACCTGAATGCTTACAATTGTAGCGGGAATGTAACCCCGCTACATTAAAACAGATTTACCATTTCAAAAGGTTGAACTGTTCCATATCAACCGTGTCGCGGTTGCGGTAAATTGCAAGGACGATCGCTAACCCCACCGCCGCTTCTGCTGCGGCTACCGTAATCACAAATACGGTGAACACTTGTCCTTTAATGTTTTCGGGATCGAGATAGTTGGAAAACGCCATCAAATTGAGATTGACGGCATTTAGCATCAACTCGATGGACATGAGCACGCGAATGGCATTGCGGCTGGTAATTAACCCGTAAATGCCGATGCAAAACAGAAAGGCAGCAAGTAAGAGAAAGTATTGCAGTTGAAGTTCCATTGCGATCGGGAAATCAGTAATTGGTCAGGACAAATTGCGACTATTCTGGCGAGGTTTGGGAACCACCAGCGATCGCGGCCGTTTCGCGAGGCCGTTCTGGCAGTTTGAACGCCAGTTCTTCCTCGGTTGTGGGTGTGTCTTCTGGTACAAACTCGCGACGTGCCAGGACGATCGCCCCGACCATGGCAATGAGTAGCAACACCGAAGCAAGCTCGAAGGGAAGCAGAAAATCGCTAAAGAAATGCTCGCCAATTTTCAGCGTGGAGCCGTCGCCAGTGGGGGTTGCAGTGGAAATTGCCCAAGGCGTGGTGACGATCGTCCCTGCTAGCAAAACGAGCAACCCGGCTCCCACTAACGCCGTCGCTCCCTTGCGGATCCACATTCCTTTAATGGCCGGAAAATCTTGCTGTTTGTTCACCAGCATGATTCCAAACAGGATCAAAACGTTCACCGCTCCCACGTAAATAATTAACTGAGCGGCGGCGACAAAATCACCATTGAGTAGTAAATACATTCCCGCCATGCTCGCGAATACGCCACCGAGCAAAAAGGCAGAGTAGACGATGTTTTGCAGTAAAACAACGCCTAACGCCGCGACGATCGCGATCGCTGCGAGAATGCCAAACGAAACCAGTTGTACGCCGTGTGCTAAATCCATCGATTGGTTAGGTGTTAGGTTCTAGGTTTTAGGTTTTAGGTTCTAGGTTTTAGGTCCTAGGGGGACTGGAAGTAGAAAACACACTCACCTCCTTGAGGTTCTAGGTTCTCATCCCTAATCCCTAATCCCTAAAACCTAATCCCTCAATTTTTCTCCGCTTCCAACTCTTCTAAAATGTCCTCGGGACGCTTGCCCGATCGCTGGGATCCTTTGGGTAGATCGTGGGGATCGATAACGCCTTTGGGCAGGTACGCCAGTTCCCGCATCGGTTGTACCATGGGATCGAGGGTGACTTTTTCGGGTAAGCGACCCAACGCCACGCTATCGTAATTGAGTTCGTGGCGATCGTAGGCACTCAACTCGTACTCCTCAGTCATCGACAAGCAGTTGGTGGGGCAATATTCCACGCAGTTACCGCAGAAAATACACACCCCAAAATCGATGCTGTAGTGGTTGAGCTTTTTCTTCTTGGTTTCGCGGTTGAATTCCCAATCGACAACGGGTAAGTTGATGGGGCAAACCCGCACGCAGACTTCGCAGGAAATGCACTTATCGAACTCGAAGTGAATGCGACCTCGATAGCGTTCGGAAGGAATCAGTTTTTCGTAAGGATACTGCACCGTGACGGGTCGCCGCCGCATATGATCGAAGGTGACAGCCAAGCCTTGCCCGATATATCGAGCCGCTTGCACCGAACCTTTGGTGTAGTC
>CAKZKB010000717.1 GCA_937121005.1 uncultured cyanobacterium
GCTGGTCAGGTGGTTAGAAGCTCAGCCCCTAGCTTTAGACATGGGGTTGGTTTCTACGGAGTCCCTGACGGCTTACAACTTAACGGGAAAACAGTCCAAGTAGCCTGTCTCCTTACTCTGACGATACCATCGACTCGTTCCCTCGCAGCGCGTGGGAGCCGCGATTGGGAACGAAAGCCACTGTTCGATCGGTCGTATAATTCGGGGGAGATGTTCCCTCACTCCTGGGGAGCGGCGACCCGTTCGGGGCCGATCGCTTGCTACAATAACAAAAATCGCCAGCTTTCCCCAATCGAGGATCGCGTCTGGGTTTTTCGGGGATCTTTGCTGGCCGGGTGTCGCGTCTGTTGGGGTTGCAGTCTCCATCGTTGTTAATACTGAAAGTCTCAATTAAACATGGGTCGATCGCTCGGCAAAATTTATGTTTTCTGTCTCGACTGGGAATCTCCATCGGGCGGAATCAAGCACCTCTACCGCCATGTCGATGTTTTAAACCGTCATGGGTTTTCTGCCACAATTTTTCACGAAAAGCCGGGATTTCGCTGCGGCTGGTTTGAGAACCAAACTCCCATTAGTTACGTGGGAGAAGTGGGTTTAAAACCAGAAGATATTTTGGTTTTTCCTGAAGTGTACGGCCCTAATGCTGCCACCCAAATCCTGCAAAAATCCCCCAACATCAAGAAAGTTATCTTTAATCAAAACGCTTACTTTACGTTTGGCAACTATTCTTTCGATCCTGACGAGCGGCGCAATCCCTACACCCACGAAGATATTCTGGGGGCGATTGTCGTTTCTGAAGACAGCAAGCGCTATCTTAACTATGCTTTTCCTAACTTAAAACTGTTTCGCTTGCATTTGGGAATTGACAGTACCCTATTTGCCTTTCAGAGTGATAAAAAAAGGCAAATTTGCTTCATGCCAAGGAAAAATGCCTTTGATGCCCTACAAGTTATCAATTTGCTAAAATTCAGAGATGCCTTGAAAGGGTTTAGCGTCGTATCTATCGAAGATAAAACCGAAGCTGAAGTTGCCCAAACTCTACAAGAGTCGGCGATATTCCTCAGTTTTGGACACCCCGAAGGCTTCGGACTTCCGGCTGCTGAAGCCATGGCTTGCGGCTGCATCGCGATCGGCTATCATGGCGGTGGCGGACGGGAGTTTTGGAACCCGGAATTTTCTTATCCCATCGAAGCGGGCAATATTTTAGGCTTTGCCAAAACCGTCGAGCGCGTTATTGCCGAATACGATCGCGATCCGAGTCAGCTACAAGCTAAAGCCAGACGCGCTGGTAACTACGTTCTCCAACATTATACCCCAGAGCGCGAAGCCGCAGATATTGCCGAGATCTGGTCGAACTTGCTGTCCGAACCGACAGCAACACCAGAACCGCCCCAGTTAAAACCGTCTTTTCGCCTGTCTCCCGAGCCGATAACCGATTACAACCCCCACCTGTTACAATTTATCCCGGCTGATGCCAAAGTTATCCTCGACATTGGCTGTGGAAATGGATCTTTAGGCGGACGGTTCAAGCAGATTCACCCCCACTGTTACTATATCGGGATCGAAGCGGATCTCGAACTCGCTAAAGTGGCTTCTACGCGCCTCGATCGCGTTTTTGTCGGTGCTATTGAGGCGATCGCGCCATCGCAATTGACCCTACCCGAAGTCAGCGTCGATTGTTTGATTTTCGATCGCCGCTTGGAACGCTTGCGCGAACCGCAAGATTTCCTGAAACGCTACAAAGTTTTGCTCAAAGAAGGCGCACAAGTTCTCGCTTTTGTCGCCAACGTCCAAAACTGGGAAATTCTGGCCGATCTGATGCGGGGAACTTGGAAACCCGGCCGCACTCCCACCGAGGAATTGCGCTTTTTTACCTTCGAGAGTTTGAAGACTTTATTTGCAGAAGCGGGGTTCGATGTCTTTAGCGTTCCCACTGTAGAAAGCAAAGTCGAAGAGTGGCAACAATTCCAGGAGGCGATCGCTCCCGTTGTCGAAGCCATGCAACTCAATCCGGTACAATTGGGTAAGGAAACTAAAGCGCAAGCCTATGTCGTGCGAGCCCTAAACGGTCGAGTTCCAGAACGCAAACTGTTCTTGCAAACCTTGTTAATTTCTAACATGGCTTCCGATACGGTGCGCGTTTACCAACCAGATGAAAAGTTAAAAACCATTCCGGGGTTGCGGTTGTTTTCTAAAATGCACACTGCCGATCTTAGCCTCAGCAAACCTGACGAGGAGAAGATCTTTATTTGGCAACGCGCGCGTTTGAAAAAACCGCACGTTTTCGCGCAGCAAAAAAGCCTGATCGATCGCGGTTATTTAATTGTCACCGAAATTGACGACGATCCGCGCTTTTGGGACGATCATATCGAACACGATTTTATTACCTATCGCTCCAGCCATTGCTTGCAAACCTCGACGGATACCCTGGCCGAACACTTGCGGCAGTTCAATCCTTATGTTAAGATTTTTTACAACCAACTTCCTGAAATTCCCCTGCCGCGATCGTATAGTAGCGATGGCAAGGTGACGATCTTTTTCGGAGCCCTGAACCGCGAGAAAGATTGGGCTCCGTTGCTGGCATCC
>CAKZKB010000718.1 GCA_937121005.1 uncultured cyanobacterium
ATCGCCGATTTTATCCTCCGTATCCTACCATGAGCGCATCTATCTGTAGGGGCTAAGCATTCGCACAAGTCAACAAACGATTTTACCGATCGCTAAACACGGCGAATGCCTCGCCCTATCCAACGTATATCAGCGATTGATTAAGGTTTTAAAATCGTCTTCGAGGCGATGCGGGTTTTCTTGCGTTCCCCTTCCGTGAGTTCTGCTTCCGCTTGCAAGCGAGACGAAGTGCGATCGCTTCAGTCGCGACAGTTGATTTTACTGGCAAATTAGCTAGCAGCGATGGCGATGATCTAGCAAGCAGGTTGAGGAGGGAGTTGTCGCAACTGTGGCTCCTATCGCCAAAGGGACGATCGTCTGCTATAATAGCCGCCATCGGGAAGCGATCGCTTATCGATCGCGGGGTCTAACATGAGCGAATTTTACAACGCCTTCATTTCTTACGGACGCGCCGACAGCAAAACCTTTGCTGCGACACTGTGCGATCGACTGACTGAAGCCGGATTTGCCATCTGGTTCGATAAAAATGATATCCCATTAGGCGTTGATTTTCAAGAGCAAATTAACGACGGCATCCAAAAAGCGGATAACTTTGTATTTGTCATTGCGCCGCACTCAGTCAATTCTCCTTACTGTCTCAAAGAAATTCAACTGGCAATTCATTATCGCAAGCGCATTATTCCTCTGTTGCACGTCGAAGAAATTAGTTACAACACCTGGAAAGAAAGAAATCCCAACGGAACCTTAGAGCAGTGGGAAGAATATAAAGCCAATGGACTGCATTCGAGCTATCCCAATATGCACCCAGAAATTGGTCGCATCAACTGGGTTTATTTTCGCGAACATCTCGACGACTTTGAAACCAGTTTAGAAGGGTTAGCCAATCTATTTCGCCAGCATACTGTTTACGTGCGCCAACATACAGAAATTTTAGACCGGGCTGTAGACTGGGAACGCGATCGCAAGCCCAACCGCCGCTTGCTTTCTGGGGGCGATCGCCTAGCAGCAATGTCTTGGTTAAAACGTCGCTTTGAAGGCGAACAACCTCCGTGTTTCCCGACTGATTTGCACTGCGAATATATTTCCGAAAGCATCAAAAATGCCAATAACTTGATGACTCACGTTTTCATCAGTTATGCCGATGTCGATCGCCCGACAATGGAGAATATTGCTCGCAGTTTGATGCGCGAGGCGCTGACAATTTGGACGAACAAAACGGATATTAAAGCTGGGACTCAATTTAAGAAAGAAATCGAGAAAGGGATCGAAGGAGCCGATAGTATTGTTTATCTGATTTCCGAGAAGGCTTTAGAGTCTCAATATTGCCAACAAGAAATTCAATATGCCCTGTCTCTCAACAAGCGAATTATTCCGGTTTTAGTGAAGCCGACGGATCTAGATAAAATTGCCTCGGAGATTTTATCCGTCCAGTTTATCGATCTATCCCAGGCAGAGAACGAACCGGAATACCATCAAGGCATCGATCGCCTGGTAGCCCAACTTCAAGAAGATACGGTTTATTTCGATCGCCATAAAGTCTTGCTCGTCAAAGCCTTAAAGTGGAGGCAACAAAATGAAAATACCAGTTTGCTGCTGCGCGGTTACAGTCTGAAACAAGCGAAAACATGGCTGGAACTAGCACAGAAGCGAGAGCGCGATCGGCCGCTTCCGATTCATATTGACTATATTTCCGTCAGTGCGAACCAGCCTCCAACTATCTCTCTCGATGTTTTTATCGGTTATACCCCCGAAGATGGGGACTTTACCCGTTGTCTCAACGATGCCTTGCAAATTCAAGGCAAAACCACCTGGTTCGATCTAGAAAACTTAGAAGAAGATATAGATGCGGCTCCGCAACTGCGATCGGGAATCGAGCAGTGCGATAACTTTTTATTCGTCATTTCGCCCCAGTCGGTACAGTCAGAAAACTGCTTGACGGCGCTCGATTATGCAGCAGAATTGGGCAAGCGAATCGTGGCGATCGTCTATCGCGTCGGCTTGGTTGTCGAGCCGCCACCCGTGTTAGCGGAAGTGCCGACAGTGGACTTCAAGCAACACGACGGTGATTTTAATGCCAACTTGGGCGACTTAATTCGTACCCTAGACACCGATCGCGAAC
>CAKZKB010000719.1 GCA_937121005.1 uncultured cyanobacterium
CGGCCGCAACGAACCGAGCGACTGGGATCGGGCTTTTACACTCTACAGCACGCTGGCATTTTCCCGGAGCTCCAAACGGTAACACCTCCCCACCGATGCCAACTGGGTAACGAAATATGGCAATCTGGATCCAGTTCTCTCCAACTTTACCGTTATTTTATGAAGTTTTGTAAAAACTTTACACATTTCCCGTAAAACTGCGGCTGTAGGCCAGATAGAGAAAGTGAAGGGTGCGACAGGGAACCGCAAAAACGGAGCCCCACCGCACCCGGCAAATAACTGTGTTTCAACTTTCATTCTATCTCATGCACAAGCTCGCGTCACGTTTTTTACTGGCGACTGGTATCAGCGCCCTGGGTATCGGCAGCGTCGCCGAAGTCGCCCTCGCCGATCCGCCGCCACCGCCGCCGAACTTCGATACTGTTTTGCCTTCCGTCTTCTGCTTCCGGTTCACCGACATCAAAGCTGTTGAAGGTGACGAAGACAAATTCCAAGCTGCCTTCGAGGTCTTGAACTGGACGAATATGCCCGTTGGCGGCGTTCGTATTGCCCTCAACCAAGGAACCACCAACGTTCTTCCTCCCATTCAGGATGCACCTAGCTTTGCCGGGGCCGGAATTGACAACAACGGTCGTCCCATTGGACTCGATGCCGATCCTTTGCCTGGAAATCAGTTGTTCGGCAACAACGGTAAAGTTGTCGGCTCCACCAGCACGGCAATTCAATGGGAAGCCAAACAGTTTGATTTCAATACCTTTACCAATCGTCCCATCCCGAATCGCGATCTGCTGACCTTGCCGGACAAAAATGCGACCGCGGCCGCTTGCGCCCTCGTTCCTGGTTGTGTTATGTCCGGGCCAAACAATCCTGTGGTTTCTAACTGGGAAACCGTTGATAATGGCGAAAACATTCTCGATGGTTTTGTTATTACCCTCGACGATTTTGACGAAGGTGAAGTCATTTCCTTTAACTGGAATCTGCTCGATGAGAACCAAAATCCAGTGGGAATGCCCGGCGTGGGTAATGAAATGGGTTTCGGTACGGTCAACTTGTTCCGCATTCCTATCGATGAAAATGGCAATCCCGATGCCGAATTTGAGAACAAAAACCGGATCTTTCCCGGTAATACAGGTTTCGGACAAACCGGAAATGTCTTTGCTGACAACTCTCATATCGTAACCGAGTACGGTCCGAGCGGACAATTTGACGATCTAAAACCCTTTAACTCAACTACAGGGGGAAGTAGTTCGTCAGACATTATCGCCTTATTTGGTGCAGAGTTCGGTGCGGGGATTACGGCTCCATTTGTCAACCCGGCTGATAACATTTTTAACTCTGAAATCAACACGACATTGTTGAGTTACGGCTCCGATGGCGGTTCTGACGGCGGTTCCGATGGCGGTTCCGATGGTGGTTCCGATGGCGGTTCCGACGGTGGTTCCGACGGTGGTTCCGACGGTGGTTCCGACGGTGGTTCTGATGGCGGTTCCGACGGCGGTTCTAATTCCAATCCTGGTGGTGGTGATGGTAGCGTTAAAGTTCCCGAACCCACGAGCATTGCTGCTCTGCTGTTAACTGGAATGGGTCTTTTCGGCTACAAACGCCGCCGCTAAACGCGATCGTCCCCTCTCGTAAAAATGCAGCTAGCTATTAGCATTTTCTAATTGCTAGCTGCTTCCTCCCCGAAAGTGCATCATGTTAAAGTTTACAAGCCAAAAACAACCCAAATGGAAGCAGGGCACGATCGCGATCGCCACTCTACTCGCTGCTGGTAGTGTCGCTCAAACTGCCAAAGCCGATCCCGTTCCTCGTCCTCCCAACCCCGAAGTCAAACTTCCTCCGGTATTCTGTTTCCGGTTCACGGATATCAAAGCAGTAAAAGGAGACGATGACAAGTTCCAGTTTTCTTTTGAAGTTCTCAACTGGACGGATACTCCCGCAGGCGGCGTTTATATTGCCTTAAACGAAGGCAACGGCTCCAGCATCAAAGTTGATTCCGTACCCGTTTTTGCCGATGCAGCCGTTGACCCCAACGGACGACCGATCGGTACTGGGGATGATGGCAACCCGACGGGAAATTTGAATACGCCGAACGATTGGAATGTTACTGACAAAAGTAAAACCGCGATCGAGTGGAGTGCCGGATCTGCCATTCCTAACAGCAATTTGTTAGGGGCAAAATCCACCGCCGAAGCCTGTGGTTTAGTCCCCGGATGCGAGTTACAAGAAGACGATCAAATTGCTCCACCAGGAAAATGGCAGAATATATGTCGAGTTTGGGGAACGTGCGATTCCAACCCCGATCCTGTCGTTGCTGACATGGAAACTGTCGATGACGGACTCAACGTTCTCGATGGCTTCACTGTAACGATCGACGATTTTGATGAAGGCGAAATTGTCTCCTTCAACTGGTTTTTACAAGACGAGAATGGCGACCCCATCGGTACGTCTGGCAGGGGGAACGAATACGGTTTCGGGACAGTGAACTTGTACCGCCAACCCATCGACGAAGACATCGATCCGGGGTCGCTGTTTGCCGGAAATTCGGGATTTGGAACATCGAATACGCTGTTTTACGATGGTGTCAATCGCGTCACTGAAACCATTAATATTGGCCCGAGTTTGATGCCATTTACTGCGTCCGAACCCGATACGATTGCCCTGTTTAGTGCTGAGTTTGGCCCCGGTACAACTGCCAATTTTATTAACCCCACTGACAACAAGTTTGACGCTCCGGTAAACACGGTACTCGAACCGGGATTTACCCCCACTGAAGACATTTCGACTCGAGATGTCCCCGAACCCACTGGAATTGCGGCGATCGCTACTTTTACCGCCTTTTTCTTCAGGCGCAAGCGTCGTTAATTCGATCTGTTCTTTATCTTAAATCGACACTCAGGAGAAGCAACCATGAACCTCAAAAAAGTCATCTCTATCCTTGCTTTAACTACTTTAGTTGCTGGCTGCGGTGGCAACTTAACTGCCGAAAAACTGTACGATCGCGGTGTCGAACGTGCCGAGCAGGGAGACTACAAAGCGGCTGTATCCGACTACAGCAAAGCCCTAGAAAAAGAACCCGAAAATGCCGCCGAAGTCTACACCAATCGCGCTAACGCTCAATTTGAATCTGGAAATCACGAAGCCGCGATCGCCGATTACAACAAAGCGATCGAACTCGATCCCGAACTGGCCGATGCCTATTTCAATCGCGGTTTTGCTCGCTACAAAACCCTAGATCCGCAAGGAGCCATTGAAGATTACAACAAAGCGATCGAACTCGATCCCGATCTCTTGCAAGCGTATGGAAATCGCGGTGTCGCTCGCATGGAAGTCGGCAATTTTCAAGAGGCGATCGCCGACTATACGGAGGTACTGAAACGTCAACCGCAAATGGCTCCCATGTACTACAATCGCGCTTTGGCTCGCTTTCAAAGTGACGATCGCTCTGGAGCTCTAGAGGACTTAAATGAAGCCGCACGCTTGTTTGAAGAACAGGGAAACTCACAGGCTCACCTACAAGTAAAAGCAGCGATCGAGCAACTCGAACAGCTTTAAATTTTGCCAAGTCACAACGGGAGCTTTGCGCTCCCCAAGATTTAATTCAGGAGATAATTCAGGAGAAAAATAATGCCTCGCTTGCACTCAACATATTGCAACGTCATGGAACCGATCGCGGCTGCGGAAGTCGAGCGGAAAATCAGATCCCTTCCTGCCGATATTGCTGGCAATATCGATAAAAACGATGTTCTAGTGCGGACGTTGAACCGCCTTTCACCGCTATACGCAACAACGGAGCAAGGATGGAAATGGCACCAAAAAAAAGCTCGAGAGAGTTTAGGAACTGAAATCGATCGAGCGATAGACAAGGCCATTCAAAAATCGCTGAATTTTAGCACAAATTTAGCCGCACCTATGTCAAATAAGAATGCAGCAGAGGTTGCTTTAGGTGAAATTGAAGCCTTACTCGGTTGCAAGGACTTGTCTTGGTGCGATGTTGTTTCTGTCATTTCAGAAACCCTAGAAAAAACAGCAAGCGGGAAAATTTCTCGCTGTCCTACACTACATCTGCGATCGAACTAAACCGAATCAAACCAGGGGTAAAGTTAGCCATGAGTGTTTTTTTAGGTAGCGAAACTGCAACAATTGACTTAACAACCTTGCATTACAGTCGGGCATTTGCTCGCTATCAAAACGGCGATCGCCTGGGGGCGATCGAGGATTTAGAACGAGCGGCAAACTTGTTTTTAGATCGAGGTAATTCACCCGCATATCGCAAATTAAAAACCATTCTCCACCGCATCAATACTCCCCAGGAGACGCTCTAACCATGCTATCAACAATTGAGTTCCAAACCCACCATCCTTCCGTACAATCTATCTTCAAACGGCTGCTCGATGTTTCTGGAAGCATCATTGGGCTGGCACTTTTGACAGTTCTGTTTGTTCCCATTGCGATCGCGATTAAACTCGACAGTTCCGGCCCGATTTTCTATTCGCAACAACGCTGCGGGTTGTACGGAAAGCCATTTCAAATCTGGAAATTTCGCTCGATGACGATCGATGCCGATCGCCGCCAGCACGAAGTTCAAAATCAGGCGACGGGGTTTATCTTTAAAAACGATCGCGACCCCCGCATTACTCGCGTCGGACGCTTTTTACGTCGCACCAGCTTGGACGAATTTCCACAATTTTGGAATGTTTTCTTGGGGGACATGAGTTTAGTTGGAACTCGGCCGCCTACTGCCAATGAAGTGGAAAACTACAGCGATCGCCACTGGCGACGACTCGATGTCAAACCGGGAATTACAGGTGAGTGGCAAGCCAACGGACGATCGAGCGTGACTGATTTTGAAACCATCGTAGATATGGAT